>DATGYF010000502.1:0-3848 GCA_035298145.1 Terriglobales bacterium
CTGGTCAGTCAGCGGCACAAGTAGATCCCTTCTGAAAATCGAGTGTGGGAGGGACCACCCTTCATACTCCCGCCTTGTGAGATAATTTTCTTTCATGGATTGCGAGGAATTTCATGGCTGAGCACAAGGTTTTCTGCGTCAAGCTTAAAAAAGAGCTTCCCGGTCTGGATGAGCTTCCCTTCGACACCGAGCTGGGCCAGAAAATCTACGACAACGTCTCCCTCGAGGCCTGGAAGGGTTGGACGGAATTCTGCAAGATGCTGCTTAACGAATATCGCCTTAATCCCGCCCGCCGCGAAGACCAGGCCGCGATCGTCAAGCAGATGGAGCAATACTTTTTCGGCGAAGGCGCGGCCCCGCCCAAAGAGTACGTGCCTCCCGCCTCGAAATAAGCCCTGATAAATGTAGGCGCGAGCGTCTCGCTCGTGCGGCAACATCATGGACGACTCTGCACGAGCGGGGCGCTCGCGCCTACATTACTAGTTGCCCCATTGTCGGTGCAATTTTCATCACCCTGTAACATCGCTTTGCTAGAACTTAGGGTGATGAGTGCCGCCGTTTACGACACGCTCATTCTCTCCGACCTGCATCTGGGCTCCGAGATCAGCCGCGCGGAGCAGGCCACGCGGATGCTGCGGGAAAACCGTTTCCGCCGTCTGATCCTGCTGGGCGACATCTTTTCCGACCTCAACTTTGGCCGCCTGACCAAGCCTCACTGGAAATTCCTTGGCTATATCCGCAAGCTCTCCAATCCCAAGCGCGGCATTGAGGTGGTCTGGGTGGAGGGCAATCACGATCGCGGGCTCAGCAACATCATGTCTCATCTGGTGGGCGTGAAAGTGTATGAGGAATACGAGTGGGAGTTTGAGGGACGGCGCCACCTCGCCGTTCACGGTCACCAGTTCGACCGCTTCGCGGTCAACAACCTGCTGCTAAGCACGGTGGGAACGTTCCTGCATCTGCAATTGCAGAAACTCGATTTCAAGGGCAAGGCGTTCTCGCGATTTCTCGATCGCCTGAATGCCCGTTGGTTGCGGCTCTCTACCAAAGTAGCTGCGGGCGCCATGGCGCATGCCCGCCTGCGCCACGCCGACCGGGTGTTCTGCGGCCATACCCATCAGGCAACGTGCAGCGAACGCGATGGCGTCGCCTACTACAATTCCGGCAGCTGGACCGATTTTCCGCCGACCTTCCTGACCATCGATTCTGATGGCGTTCGTATCCACGAATACCGCGAGGCAGGCCAAGAGCGGGAGCCCGCGCATGCTGATGCCAACCTGGCTGAAACCGCTGATGAATCGGGATTTCTGGAAGAGCCTGAATACGAAAACGTTGGCTGACGACGCCATCCTCCGCAGCTTTCAGAAATGCAAAACAATTCCCGTGGACAGCCGGAAATTGTTCTGCGTATTGCTGAAGAAGCGGGTTTGTAGCATGTCGCCCTGCACGCGCAGGCCAATTCCGTGAATCAGCCGATAGTCGATGCCTCCGCCCAGAGCGCTGGCAAACGAAGTATCAGAGTCGGAAAAGCCGGCGGCGCTTTCGTGTATGTGTGAAGCTCCGAACAAAGCGTGGGCAAAGGGCGTGAATTTGCCCACCCCGACGGACACGCGGGGGCCCAGCACAACGGTATTAAGGTTCGTATCGGCGCTGAAGCTCGGTGGGACCGGGATATCCTGCGAGCCGTAGAGGCCGCTGAAATCAACCACGAATCCGATCCAGGGAAGCACTTTGCCTTCGAGCGATCCGTTCCATCCGTTCAGGTTGGTGCGTCCGTTGGAGGAAAAGTCGGCGCTGCCGTAGGAATATCCGAAGAAGACATTTCCGCGAGTAGGGATTTGTGCCAGGGCCGCGGTGGGCAGCAACAGTAAGATGAAGGCGATGGTAGTGAGTTTGAAGACAGAAATTCTCATTGGCAGTTAGATGTGAGGTCAGGAAGCGAGGGTTGTGTACCGCGATCCACGTGGGGACAGCCGCCCTCGGCTGTCCGGTCGAGCAGAGCTCGACAAGTTTTTGCTGTTGTTAGAAGTGGCGGAGCTTTGCTCCGCCGGACAGCCGGGGGCGGCTGTCCTCACGTGGTAACTGTTAATGTTCGCGCTGAAAGCGGTAGGGGCCGCGGTGTTCCAGCGCGAACGCCTCCGCTACCTTCAGGAACGCGCGGGCCGCGTGAGACAGGCTGGCGGCTTCGCGATAGACCAGGCGCAGTTTGCGGTGCAGGCGCAGCTCCCGCACCGGGATCCTGACCAGTTCGCCCCGGGCCAGTTCGTTTTCCACACTGATGGCGGGCAGCAGCGCGACCCCATTGCCCATGGCCACAAAGCGCTTGATGGCCTGGAGGGTGGGCAGTTCGATGTCCATGTGCAGCGGGGTCTTGTGGCGCTGGAATGCCTGAATCACTTTTTCGCGATACGGCGAGGAGACAATGTGGGCCACGAACGATTCCGCGCCCAGCTGCCGGATGCTGACCTGGGCTTCGCAGGCCAGCGGGTGCTTGGGCGGCACCACGAAAATCAATTCGTCCAAGTAAGCGATGACGGAGTGCAGTTGCGGTTCCTGCGGATCGTACGTGAGGACTCCCAGTTCCGAGTTGTGGCGCAGTACATCGCCGGGAATATGGCTGCCCAGCGAGCGCTGTACCGCAATGCGGATCATGGGATGCAGCCGGCGGAACTGGGCCAGCACCGGCAGCAGGTAGAGCGCAGTAAATTCGTTGGCCGCGATGCTCAGCTTGCCGCGATGCAACTGGCGCAGTTCCCCCAGCGCGCCGGTCGCATCATCACGTAAGTTGAGCAGCCTTTCGGCATACTCTTGCAGCACGCGTCCGGCGTCGGTCAGCCGGCCATCGCGCGAAGAGCGGTCGAATAAGAGTTCGCCCAGGCCCTCTTCCAGCTTATGAATCGACTGGCTTACCGCCGATTGGGTGCGATGCAGCTTTTCTGCTGCCCGGGAGAACTTTCCTTCCCGAGCCACCGCGAGGAACACTTCCAGCTGGGCCAGGTCCATAATTATCCAGCTTAACTTAACCTTGTATTTCTATTAGCATAACTTATTTAGTAAGACAAACTAATACTAACATAATAATTATAAAATTCTCTTAGCATTCCCCTGCGCGCTAGCATAAAGCTCGTACCTGCAGGAGGGACTTCGGCATGGAACGAGCACGGATCACGGTATTCGACACAACGCTGCGCGACGGCGAGCAGTCGCCGGGATGCAGCATGAACGTGCAGGAGAAGCTGCGGCTGGCGCACCAGCTCGACCGCCTGGGCGCGGACGTCATCGAAGCCGGCTTCCCCATCGCCTCGGAAGGCGACTTTGCCGCGGTGCAGGCGATTGCCGCCACCATCCGGCGGCCCATCATCGCCGCCCTGGCGCGGGCTTGCGCTCCCGATATCGAGCGCGCATGGCAGGCGCTCAAGGGAGCTGCCCGGCCGCGCATTCACGTCTTCCTGGCCACCTCCGATATTCACTTGCAGTACAAGCTCAAGATCTCACGGCAGCAGTGTCTGGAGCAGGCGCGCGATTCGGTCCGACTGGCTAAGTCCTTGTGCGCCGACGTGGAGTTTTCTCCCGAGGACGCCACCCGCACCGATCATGAATTCCTGTACGCGGTGCTCAATGCGGTGGTCGAGGCTGGGGCCACAACCCTCAATATCCCGGACACGGTCGGCTACAGCATGCCGGCCGAGTTCGGCGAACTCATTCAGAGTGTTCGACAGCGCGTGCGCGGCATTGAGAAGGTGGTCATCTCGGCGCACTGCCACAACGATCTGGGGCTGGCGGTAGCGAACTCGCTGGCCGCGATCGCCGCTGGGGCGCGCCAGGTGGAATGCACCATCAACGGCATC
>DATGYF010000503.1:0-4489 GCA_035298145.1 Terriglobales bacterium
CGCGTGCGCGGAGTCAGCACCGATCACGGGGAGATTGCAGCACCGATCGTGGTCTCGGCGACCGGACCCTGGACCCGGCCGCTGTTTCAGCGCATCGGAATCGAACTGCCGATTGAAACCGAGTACCACCAGGTCGCGATCCTGAAAAACGCTCCCGGCATGAAGGGTGGCGGCTGCGCCTGCATCGATTCGGTCAGCGCCACCTACTTCCGTTCCGACGGGCAGGACAAATTTCTGATTGGAGATTTCTACGGTCAGCGCGGGGCCGATCCGGACAATTTTCCGCAGCGCGCATCCGACGATGGCCTGGAAGAAATCATCGAGCGGGCTAGCCGCCGCGTTCCCAAGCTGGAGAATGCCGAAGTCATGCGCGGCGTCACCGGGGTTTATGACATGACGCCGGATTCACGTCCGCTGCTCGGCGAGGTTTCCGGTACGGCGGGATTGTATGTTTGCGCCGGCTTCTCTGGGATGGGATTCAAGATTTCACCCGCGATCGGACTGGTGATGTCGGAGTTGTTGCTTGACGGGCGCGGCGAGACAGTGGACATCACCTCGTTCTGTCCAGGACGTTTTGCGGCCGGCAAGCCGATCAAGGCGGAGTTCGAGTACAAAGACGACTAGTGTAGTGCCGCCGTCCCGGCGGCTGTCCGGAGGGCGTCTCGCCCTCCGCGGATGAGGGCAGGATGCCCTCATGACAGCCGGCGAGACGCCGGCGCTACACTAACCAAAGGAGCGCTTATGGCGAAGAAAAAGGGCATTCTCGAACGGCTCAAGGACGGTCCTGTCCTGGGCGACGGCGGTTATCTGCTGGAACTGGAAAAGCGGGGATGGGTGCGCGCGGGTCCGTTCACTCCGGAAGTTGCTCTACTTCATCCGGACGCGCTCCGCGAACTGCATGTGGAGTTCCGCGAGGCGGGCGCGGATGTCCTGCAGGCCCTGACGTTTTATGCCAGCCGCGACAAACTGGCGACGGTCGGTCTGGAGAACAGGCTCGAAGAACTCAACCGCGCGGCGGTACGGATCGCCCGCGAGGTGGCGGGCGACAAGTGCCTGGTCGCGGGCAATTTGAGCCTTACCTGGATGTATGAACCCGACAGTCCGTCAGCCGCCGACCGCGTCCGCAAAACCTTCGACGAACAACTCGCGGTCCAGGTGGACGAGGGTGTGGACTTCATTATCGGCGAAACTTTTTCCTGGCTGGGCGAAGCCCTGATCGCAGTCGAACGGGCAAAGACAACCGGCCTGCCGGTGATGGTCACCATTTGCTTCGAGAATAAAGATGAGACCGCGGAGGGTAAGTCCGCCGCCGAATCCGCCAAGGCGCTGTTGGACGCCGGGGCTGACATCGTCGGTATGAATTGCCTGCGTCCTCCCGAGCACACTCTTCCTGCGATGGAACAGATGCGCCAGGCGGTCTCCGGCTATCTCGCCTGCCAGCCTGTCGCCTACCGCACTCCCCGGGACAAGCCTGATTTCACCAGCTTGCCGGAATTTCCCCTGGCCCTCGATCCGCTGCAACTCACCCGGAAAGAGATGGGCGACTATGCGCTGCGCGCCCGGGAAATTGGAATCAACTACATTGGTTCCTGTTGCGGATCGGTTGCCATCCACGTTCGAGAGATGGCGCGCGCGCTGGGCAAGCTGTCCGAAGATGGGCGCGTCTGGAAGAAGGGTGGAGAGAAGCCGATGTCAGCCTACGAGTACTACGGGCACGACCAAGCCGCCGCGAAGAAATAGTTCGCGAACACAAAAGAAAAGGCCAGCCTCATGGCTGGCCTGAGTTTTCCTTGGGGAAAGAAACCATCTCGAACTGCGTACGGCAACAGAATTTAGATCCCGGGATCAACCATCTGGAACGGGCCAGCAGCGGCCGCCCGTTCGTCTTGTAGAGCAGGCTAAGGCATGGGCCGGCAATATTTGTCACGCAATTGTCATTTTATTGTTAAGCAAAGAGCGGCCTACACGGCGCCTCGTGTTCACGTCTAATGCCGTTCATACGCAGGGCTGTCCGGTGCCGGCGAGTCGTAGTCGCGTCCGTACAGGTTCTTGTGGGCCGTGGACAGGTTGGCTTCCTTCAGTCGTAACACGCCCAGCGTAGAGCTGGCCTCCGAAACCGTGACCTCGCGCGTCATCGCCTTCAAGATTTCGGGGGGCGTCGCCTCGTACCAGACTCGAAGCGTGTACTTACCGCTGGGAACGTTCGCAATCACGACCTGTCCCCGCGCATCGGAGATGCCGTAATACGGCGTGTCCAGTGCGATGACCACGGCGCTCATTTCGGGATGGATATTGCAGAAGATGTAGGAAATTCCCGGCTTGTCAAAGTGTACGTCGCGGGTCGTGCCGGCTTCGTACAGGCCGAGGTCGAAGCGTTTCCCCTCGAACAACGAAAAAACATTGTGAAAGAATGGATCGCGGTTGGGGAACGCAACGACTGCGCCCACCGGCACCACCAGCACATGCGGCTCAAAGGTCTTGTTGTACTGCACCAATCGGGGGAGCTGGGCCGCCGGAACATGGTTCTGATGAAACACCGGGCTGACACCGCCGCCTTCGGGCACCAGCCACACCACCACATTCTCCGCTTCAGGCGCTTTTGCGGGTTTGCCGCCCTTTAGCAACTCCACCCGGGCCGTCAGCGTGACATCCTGGGCGCAGGCCAGGCCCGTGCACAGCAGCCCGGCGCAGAACCACCGGCAAGCGAAAACAAACAGGCTTTTCAAAACAGAATTCCCATCATCAGGTTCACCTGGTCGGCGGTTGGACTTCCGGCATCAATATCAAAAGTCCGCAGGTGACGGTATTCTCCTGACAAGAGCAGGTCCGACCGTGGCCGATAAATAACATTCACCAGCGAACTCCGGTTCTGCAACAAGGGCGCGGGGAAGCCGGGGCTCACGGAAAAGCCCCGCACATCCGACGCGTACGGGTTGTCCACTCCAAACGCGCCGTTGAACTCCAGTTTACTGGTGGCGATAACTTTCAGCTGCGACCATCCTCCCACCGAATTCAAGGCCCGCACCTGCCCTTGCGAACTGGGATTGCCGCTGAACAGCACGCTCCGTCCGACCGCTCCTCCCAATCCGCCGATGGCGCGGCCACGATAGAATTCGCCGGTGAGGCTTACACGCCGCGCCAACGGAACACTCCAGTCCGTCATGGCAGCCCAGCCATCCACATTCTGGTTCATGCTCCAGGTCTGGCGGCTGTAATACCCGGCAGCGCCCAGGGTGAGAGGCATGCCAAAAACGCTGCGCGTCCATCCCGCGCGTGCGGCATAGGCCGGCTGGCCCGAACTCTGGCCCGCCTGGGCAAAAGGCGCAAATGAGGAAGGCAGTTCTCCGGTTACGTTGTCCAGGATGCCGCCCTGCAGCACGACGCTCTGCCCCTCCGAAAGGTTGAAGCGGTGCTCCAGGCGGACTTGCGGAATCCATCCCCAGAGGTTGCCTGCATAACTGAACGCCGGAATGGCCAGCGAGGCGAACGAAGTCGGGGAAAGCGGGGAGAAAAAAGTATTGTCCTGCCCCGCCACGAGGGAAGTGTCTTTCCAATCCATGCGTATGCTGGCGACCCGCATGCGGACCAAGCCTAGATTCACTCCATTCGGAGTGTTCGGAGATCCTCCCGAAAAATCGAATTGCAGGTTTCCCGAGGTCCGGGCCCCGGCCAGGCGCGGACCAAATACTTCGAGGCCGATCTCCGATTGCCGCAGGCTGGCGCCCAACGTTTGTCCGGACACATTGGGAATATATGGAATTGCCCACGTCGGTGTTTCCTGACTGTCCATGCGCCCGTGATTGCTGAACAGATTCAGCAGGACGATGCCCGAAAGGCGGACCCGGTACTTCGAGGCCGCCTCCACCTTCGTCTGGTACTGGTCGTCCACCTTGCTGCTGAGCAGCTGCGATGACTCCTCCAGGGAAGAAACGCGTTCTTCCAACGGGGTCGCTCCGGTAGGAGCAGCAGTGGCTGACGCGCCCCGGGTGGCTTGCAGTTCCTTCCGCAGCTGCTCCGTCTCGGCTCGGTACTGCCCGGCTTCCGAACGCAGTTCGACTACGGCGGTGCGCAGCTCACGCACTTCGGCTTGCAACTCCCGCACTGCGTCGGTCATTGCATCCGAGGGCTGTGCTGCCGGTGAACTGGTAGTTTGGGTCCAACCATTGACGCTGCCCGAAAGAAGAAGCAGTCCGATCGTGCCGAATTTTCTGATCCGGCCAGGCAAACTATTCTTGTGTTTCACAATTCGCCTCCCCGCAGAAAAAGTGCCTGAGACTCGCCCGGCACGCCCAGATGAACGGCTGGCGCCGGACCGAGCCTCTGTTCCGAAATGCTACTCCGATTGTGACTGCTCGGTACGAGCCAGCGACGTGCGCCCCGTTCCTCCCGGATGCCCGGCCTCGGACGAGGCCAGGGGAAGGAGCAGGCGGAAAACGGTTCCCTCGGCCGAAGTTTTTTCCACCGTCACATCTCCGCCGTGGTCCTGGAC
>DATGYF010000504.1:0-1811 GCA_035298145.1 Terriglobales bacterium
ACTGCCACTGGTCGAGCATTTCGAGAGACACATGGGGATCACCGACCTCGTCGCCCAGATCATCTGAAACCCGGCAGTAGGCATAGACATTGAAAAAGTGCTGACGCAGCTGCTGGGGCAGGAACCAGGTGGCTACGGAAAAATTCTCGTAGTGACTGCGGGCCAGGTTGCGGCAGTACTCCTGGGCGTCGGCCCGGGTCGGCGCTCGCTCCGGGATGGCATATCCCGGTGGAAGCCGCTTCCAGCCGTCAGCAACCGCGATGGACGCGGTACGGGAGTCGTTGCTGGCGATGGATGACATGTCAGTTTCGTGCCCCCGTAATGTGGATGTGCGGATCGTTAACCGCAGGGCGTCCTCGGCTATGTCTCTACCAGAGCCGTGTAAAAACTGAACCGATTACCGCCTCCCTACCTCTCTCAAGGCCGCCGTCGAACTTGCCCTCTATGATCAGGCCTCAGTGCCCGGGAATGATGGCCGTCTTGATGTCACCGTTGCGGTTCAGCATGTGGCGGAGGACCTGCTGCAGCCGCGATAGGGGCGCCTCTCCGGTGATGTAGTCCGTAGAACGAATCTTCTTTTCCGCGATCAGGGCGAACGCCTTGCGCACCGTTTCCGGCGTGTGATGGAACGTGGCTTTCAGCGTGACTTCCGAATAGTGCAGGCGGTTGGTATCCATCTGGACCTTGGTGCCGCTGGCGCATCCGCCGAAGAAATTGACGGTGCCGCCCTTGCGCACCATGTCGATGGCCCACTCCCAGGCTTCGGGCCGACCGACAGCCTCCACCACAACATCGCTGCCGCGCTTCTCGGGAGAAATCTGGCGGACCGCTTCCACTGCGTCTTTTACTTTCGTGATCTGCACCACTTCATGCGCGCCCATGCGCTTGGCGGCCGCCACCTGGGAATCGCGTTTCACCACGGAAATGACATTGCACCCCGTAGCCTTGGCCACCTGCACGAACATCAGGCCGATAGGCCCGCCGCCGATGACGGTGACAGTGTCGCCGATCTCGACTCCGGTCTCGTGCAGTCCGCGCAGCACGCAAGCCAACGGCTCCACCATGGCCGCTTCTTCGTAGGTAACGTCGGCGGGGACCGCCAGCATGTTGGTTTCAACGATGCGGCGTGGAATGCGAATGTACTCGGCGTAAGCGCCATTGTTGAACAGCAGGTCTTCGCAGAGATTTTCCTGATGCTTGGAACAGTAGAAGCACATCTGGCAGGGTGCCGAGTTCAGCGCCACCACCCGCATGCCCTTCTTGAAGCCACGGACACCGTGCCCGACTTCTTCAATCACTCCGGCCAATTCGTGTCCAAAGAGGGCCGGGGGCACGATCATGCGCGCGTGATAGCCACGCTGGTAAACTTTCAGGTCGGTGCCGCAAGTCAACGCGACTTGCACTTTAACCAGTACTTCCCCGTCGCCTACGCGAGGGATGGGTACTCTTTCAATTTTTACGTCCTCTTTGCCATAGAGGACGGCTGCTGTCATCTTACCGTTCACGCTCGGATTCCTTCCCACGAGCTGCCCGGTTGAATCGCTATTTTCATAGAATCAGGTTGGGGGTGGGCAGCCAGGTTCAGAGCTTCGACGCTCCTGGACAACGAGAATCGATGCGAAATCAACCGTTCCAGATCCATTTCACGGTTCATAACAAACTGCACCGAATCCTTTTGCAGATCGACCGAAGCGCTATACGACCCCAACAGCGTTTTTTCATCTACACAAACTGCTCCAGGGTCAAACGTTGACTCCCCATGAACGGTTTGCGCGAACAGCAAGACCCGGCCTCCAGGACGCACCGCATCC
>DATGYF010000505.1:0-7052 GCA_035298145.1 Terriglobales bacterium
TCTCAAAGAGGATGGCTGGGTCTACCTGAGAGTTCGCGATTGCCGTCTGCATACGTTGCTGGAGGTCTTCGGACGCTTCGACGGTGACGCGGGGGCGACCTACGCGATCACGATCCACAAGTCGCAGGGTTCGGAGTTTCCGGCAGTCGTGATCCCGCTTGCCACGCAGCACTACATACTGCTCCAGCGCAACCTGATCTACACGGGGATCACGCGGGGCAAGCGGCTGCTCGTGCTGATCGGGCTGAAGAAGGCGTTGGGCATTGCCGTCCGCAATGACCGACCGCAGAGGCGGTATTCGGGGCTGCTGGCTAGCCTCAGAAGCGAGAGACGGGCGGGGATGGATTGAGGGGAAGCACCCCGCCGTGAGGTGCGATAGTTGCGAGGGCTCCGCTTCGTCGGCTAAAGATCGTTTTGACCGCTAATCTCTCGCTGTCTGTCCAGATTCTAGGAACTTAATCGCCCGCAGTTTGTCTGCCGCTGTCAGTCGGGCATAGTGCTGTTCAGTGGTGTCAGGATTTTTGTGCCGTAGCATCGCTTGAGCAGACATCACGTCGCCAAGGTCTTTGAGATGGGTCGCTAAACCCCTACGAAATGCGTACAAACCGTGCCAAGGGAATCCTGCGTCAATGACAGCAGGTTTCAATTCCCTTTGGCCCAGATTACGCAGGTCTACAGGTTTTTTGTCGCCCTTGCCGGGGAATACCCAACCCGAACGTCTGCTCCCTGATTTTGAATGCCACACGGTCAACAGGTCAACCAACTGGCTTGCCATCGGCACGGATTGCTTAGAGTCAGCAGTCTTAGTTTCGGCCACGTCGCCCTCTACACAGCCTCGCACAATTTGTACGTGCCACATGTCGTTAGTGATTCTGAAATCTTCCCAACGAACAGCGATTGCCTCACTAGGCCGTAGTCCTGTGTAAAAACATAGACCTATCAGTGCGGCCCAATCGGGATGTTTTTCTCCCAGTGCAGCAATGATGCCAGTCGCCTCTTCTACTGAGTAGAATCCGGTTGGTTTTGATTTCTTGTACTTCTTAGCAGATTTAGCCGAGTCCCACGGGTTGTTAGGGATCAGGCCGTGATGTGCCAGAGCGTAGCTGAAAATGCAGGAAGCGACGGCCCTGATATGGCTGATTGATTTTGCTGTCAGCCCACGCTCGGCCAGCGACGTGAGATATCGACTCGCCATGACCGTCGTATAGTCTAGGAAGGTTAGCTTGCCAAAGTGAGCCTTCAAGTACGTCCGCCAAATCTGACCGTACGAACGAACTGTAGACCGACGCAGTTCAGACATCGCCCAAGGTAGATAAACGTTTTCGTAAAATCCTTGAATCGTGCGAATGTTCCCATAGACCGTGCCCGTGCCTGTGATGCCCTTGACTTCGATCTTCTGATGGAATGCAGTTTGCCGCTCGTTGATATCGAGCATCAGTCGATCACGGATTTGAAGAACAGCGTTTGAGAAGACCCAAGTTCCGTCACTGTTTTTGCGAGCAAAATGTTTGTCATCCTGCTGTGCGATGAAGACGTCTTTGCGAACCCGCGTTGTCTTCGGCCCGTCAGTCGTGGTAGTCCAATATTTGCAGCGTATGCTACCTGAACGACTGATATACAATTGACCGCTCTGATAGCGTGGTTTTTTCATGAAGTCTCCAGCGATGTCTGATGTTTTTGTACGTACTTCGCTGAGCGAAGCAAGTGAAGGTAGAGCTATGTTCTCACAGTTAACTGTCAATTTCAAGGTCAAAATAGACTTCGGTTTAAGTCTTTAAGTTATTGATTGTAAATATTTTGGGCCCTTAGCTCAGCGGTTAGAGCAGTGGACTCATAATCCATTGGTCCCAGGTTCAAATCCTGGAGGGCCCACCAAATTGTCTATTCTCATCGTCCCGCGCACGCGACCGCGGTCAAGGAGTTTGTCAATGAGACGAAAGTGGGAACACGTTGTCTGTCTGGGGCTTTTAAGTCTTATTCTGGTGCCATCGTCACTTCTGCTGGCCCAAAACAAACCCCAGAACAAGGCAGAGAAAGTGCCTGCGCCCATGAAACTTAAAGTGGGCGACATGGCCCCGGATTTCACCCTGCTGGCTTTCGATGGGAAGGAACTCAAGAAAATATCGCTGCATGACTACCGAGGAAAGAAAAACGTCGCCCTGGCGTTCTTCGTCTTCGCCTTCACGGGTGGTTGAACCCGTGAAATGAAGGCTCTCCAGCAGAACATCACCAGGCTGGAGGGCTCAGACACCCAGGTTCTGGGTGTAAGTATGGACAGTCCCTTCTCCAACTTTGCCTTCGCTCAACAAAACGGAGTCAGCTTTCCCATCCTCGGCGACTGGGGCGGCCCTGTCACCGGCCGGTATGGATTGACTCAGAAGTTTGACATCCAGGGCGTCCCCATGGAGACCGCGAGACGCGCCACCTTCCTCATCGACAAGTCGGGAAAGATCATCAACGAACAAGTCGATGATGAGGCCGTGGATCCGACGAAAACCGTGGAGGCCTGTGAGCGGCAAAAACTGAAGAACTGAACCACGTGGGAACAGCCGCCTCGGCTGTCCGGCGGAGCGGGCTCCGTGTGCCTGCCGTCACAAAACCCGGTCGAGCTTCGCTCGACAGGACAGCCGAGGGCGGCTGTCCCCACGTGGTCTGCGGCAGAATCACTTGGCCTACTGTTCGCTCTCCGGCAGAGCCCAGGCGAAGATCACGCCGCCGGTGCCGGTCACCACGTATTGGCGTTTGTCCAGCTCGTAGGTTATCGGAGAAGTGTCCATCCGCTCGCTGGTGCCGGCGTGCCATAGAGTCTTGCCGTCGCTGGTATCGAGAGCGAGAACGTTGCCGGCAATGTCGCCGGTGAAAGTCAGTCCCGAGTCGGTGGTCAGCACGCCCGCGAAAATGTCTTTGCCTACGTCGTGGGTCCAGCGAATCTTGCCGGTCCGGTAGTCGATGGCTTCGATGACTCCTTTGCTCCAGACGCCGTAGTCCGCTCCTGCCCAGCCGTAGGCGCCGTCGGCGGGCTTGGCAAAGTAGATCGACCAACTGGGGTGAGCGGAAACGATGAACAGCCCGGTCTTGGGATCGAAGCTGGGGGAGCGATAGTTGGTCAAACCGCCTTCGTCGGGTGCGATTATGCGACCGTCCGGGGCCGGTTCTTTCTCCGGGTTGGGAACCGGCCGCCCCTGTCCGTCCACGCCGAGGGTCCAGTTCACCGGCCCGTAGGGCAAGGTGAGAAGACTCTTTCCGTTGGTCCGGTCGAGGATGAAGAAGTAGCCGTTGCGCGACGTCTGCATCAGCATCTTCCTTGGCTGTCCTCCGAAATCGGCATCGACCAGCACCGGGGTTTCGACCGCGTCCCAGTCGTGGGTGTCATGCGGAGAGGCCGAGAAAGCCCAAGCCAGCTTCCCGGTGTCGGCATTGAGGGCCACGATGCTGCAGGTGTAAGGGTTGTCGCCGGGCCGTGTCTTGCCGTTCAGCACCGGGGTCGGATTGCCCGTTCCCCAATAGACCAGGTTCAGCTCCGGGTCATATGTGCCCGTCATCCAGGTCATGCCTCCTGAGGTCGTGTTCTTAGTAATGATCGGAGGCGTCGCGTCCCACTGCCACTGCGTCTTGCCAGTCTCGGGATCGATCGATCGCAGGTATCCCGGCAGGTTGTCGAAATCACCGGAAACGCCGACGATCACGTGATCGCGGACCACCAGCGGAGACATGGTGGACCAATAGCCCTTTTCGACATCGGCGATCTGGATGTTCCAGCGGACTTTGCCGTTCTTGGCATCCAGAGAAATGAGGTGGGCATCCGGAGTAGTGAAATACAACCAGCCCTTGTACATGGCAACGCCGCGATGTCCGATGTGGAGGCCCTTGTTGGGCGGATAGGTGTAATGCCAGATCTGATGTCCGGAGCGCGCATCCACTGCCCAGACGTTGTCCGGCACGGTGAAATATAGAATGCCGTTGACGAGAAGGGGCGAGGACTTCAGGGCCGCCGGCTGTCCCGTCTGAAATGCCCAGGCCAGGGTCAGCGACCGGACGTTCTGCGGAGTGATCTGGGTGAGAGGACTATGGCGCCTGCCGGAATAATCGCCATGATAACTGGGCCAGCTGTCGGCGGGCGGGTTTGCAATGGTCGCCGGATCGAGGCCCTGCGCCAGCAGATGGCAGGAGAAAAGGAGAGTCAGCATCAACACAAAAAGATGAATGGCATGATGAAAATGTTTTATGGTTCGCAATCCGGTTCGCTCCTAGCGCAGGGTTTGCAGGTAAGCCATCAGGTTGTGCACATCGTCGTCGGTGTATTTGGGCAGCAACTCGGCGTGAGCTTCGGCCGGGGCATGGATCGTGTACTTGATCGAACCTGCGGGCCAGGATTGATACCACCCCGACTCGTCGGTCATTCCGATGGTGAACTCGTCCTGATACGAGAGCTCTCCGGACAGAGTCTGGCCGGACGGCGTGGTCACGGTGACGGTCGCCTTGGCGAAGCGCGGATAGAGCATTCGTCTTTCAAGCTCCAGCCCGCGGTAACGCGTGGCCACGCCGGCCAGGTCGCCAGTGGGAGAATGGCAGGACGAGCAGGTCCCCGCGCCATTGAAATATTCTTTGCCGGCCTCGACATTGCCGGTTTGAAGGTCGGCCGCCGACACACCGCGCCGGCCCCCGGGATGTGAGTCAGCCTTTTGTTTCTGCGCGTGAAGAAACGCGGAGAGCGCCGTGATCTCCTGCAGAGAGAGCTTGAATGCCGGCATGCCGGTTTCGCGGCGTCCGTTGCGTACGACCGGGCCGATCTTATTGCCCCGCACGTCGCTCGCGACCAGGTCTGAATCGATCAGGTTCGGTCCACTTTCGCCGCCGAAGCCCTCGCGGCCATGACAAAACGCGCAGTTCTGGCCAAACAGGGATTTGCCGCGCTCCACCACAGCAGAAGGGGACGCCGTCTTGACCGGCTCGGTTTGCGCCGTCACGATCGCACAACCGGCCAGCAGGGCCAGACTGACCGGCACAATGATTCTGAATTTGAATCCGATGAATTTGAAACCATTGAATCTGAACCGGCTGAATCTAAACCCAGATGAACTGGCTCTCGAATGCGGCATCGAAACAAAGTCCCCCGATCGCTGGTCGCACAAATCCTGGAAATACCCGCACCAGAACGAAAAGGAAGTCTAGTCCCCCGGAGGGGCGGCTGCAACGGGGCAAGGTTTGTCTCCCCATTTTTTCCATTCAGATGTACACTCTGCGGTCTATGGCTAAATTATCCGGAGACCAGCTAGGGATCGAGAAACTATCGCGGCGCAGCCTGCTGAAGGGCGCCTTGTCGGGCGCCGCGGCGGCCTCGGTTCCGGCGCTGGCGTGGTCGCAGAAAACTCCGCCGGTCCAGCGCAAGGGACGGATCAAACAGTCAGTATCCCGCTGGTGCTATAAGGACATCCCGCTCGACCAGCTCTGCACCTACGCTGCCCAGATTGGCTGTAAGGGCATTGACCTGCTCAAGCCGGAAGAATACGAAGTACCGCGGAAGTATGGCCTGGTGTGCAGCATGGCTTACGCCGGCGGCGGCGACATTCCCAATGCCCTGAACCGGGTCGAGAACCACGCGAAAATCGAGGAAGGTTTTCGCCAGTACATCCCGCTGGCAGCCAAGGCGGGAGTTCCGAACGTCATCACTTTTTCCGGCAACCGCTCCGGCATGTCGGACGAGGAGGGCGCGAAGAACGCCATCATCGGTCTCAACCGGGTGAAAAAGATTGCCGAAGACAACGGCGTGGTCATCTGCATGGAGCTGCTTAACAGCAAAGTTAATCACAAAGACTATATGTGCGACCACACTGCCTGGGGTTTGCAGGTAGTGCAGGCGGTGAACTCACCGCACGTCAAACTGTTGTACGACATCTACCACATGCAGATCATGGAAGGAGACCTGGTCTCGACCATTCAGCAGAACATTCAGTGGCTGGGCCACTTCCACACCGGCGGCGTCCCCGGCCGGCATGAACTCGACGGCACCCAGGAAGTGCAGTGGGACGGCGTGATGCGCGGCATCGCCGCCACCAGTTACCAGGGCTACGTGGCGCACGAGTTCGTGCCCACGCGCGACCCGCTCACCTCGCTGCGCGAGGCCGTGGATTTGTGCGACGTATGATTTCTGCCCGTGGGTGTGGGGCGGGCACCCTCGCCCGCCGCTTTTGATCTTAATGTTTGGCAAAGTGTTCAACCCGTGAAGCGCCAAGGATCTGTACGATCCTAGTGTTCAAAATCAGCTTCAAAGGCGGGCGAGGGCGCCCGCCCCACCCTGACCAATCTCCGGCGGATGTTGTAGTACCGGGGTAATCTCCTCCATCCACCAAAACGGCATCAAAATACCTGCCATGCGATTCAGCGCGAAAACCGCAGGCGCACTGACTCTGTGCGGAGTTGCGTTCAGCGCGTCATTAGCGCAGCAGAGTCAGCCAGCCGGGAGCTCGGATACGCCTGCCCAGGTTCATCAGGAGCTTCACCGCGAGCATACCCGGCACGCAGCCCCGGCGGTCTTGAGCCCGGACGATGGGTTGTCTGTGATCGCCGCCGCGCTGGACGCGCGGGTCAAGGCGGCAAGGCAGCCGGATTGTTCACATCTGGTGCACGCCATCTATCTCCAGGCCGGGTTTCCTTATCCCTACGCCAGTTCTTCCGATCTTTACGACGGGACCGACGAGTTCCAGCGAGTGACGCATCCCCAGCCCGGGGACCTGGTGGTGTGGCCGGGGCATGTGGGCATCGTGGTCAATCCGGCGCAGCGCGCTTTCTTCAGCCGGCTGCGTCGCGGGCCCGGCATCGATGCCTATGACGCCGAGTATTGGAAGCAGCGCGGACAGGCCAGGTTCTACCGCTACGTAAAGACCGGCCCGGCGCATATGGCGACGCCGCGCCTGGTCAGTCAGCGGCACAAGTAGATCCCTTCTGAAAATCGAGTGTGGGAGGGACCACCCTTCATACTCCCGCCTTGTGAGATAATTTTCTTTCATGGATTGCGAGGAATTTCATGGCTGAGCACAAGGTTTTCTGCGTCA
>DATGYF010000506.1:0-2262 GCA_035298145.1 Terriglobales bacterium
CGGGGTTGCGGCGCGATACGCATCCAGCGCCGATTTGCCATCCGCACTGATTTCGACCGCGAAACCTTCCGCCTCAAACAAACGCTTGAGCGCCTTCTGGACCGCCCGGTCATCTTCGACCACCAGAATCCGTTCCATCGGCCCCCCAGAGTAAGAAACACCCAGGCGCGGCATCGGCTCGCCACGTTGCAAGGCCGGACCGTGGATTTGTTCCAGTCTCATCGCCTGTCCTCCGCGCTCCCCAGGAGGGGATTGCTCTTCAAGCTTACTACCACTCGATTGATATCTAAGGCTGTCAGCCTTTTGTTGACAATTTTTTTACAACTGGGGAAAGGGCCTGGGGGGCAGTGACTTCCGGCAGATGGGTCAGCCATCGGTGCGGTTCCGGATAAACTACGCCTTCAGAGCCACCCGCCATTGTGCCCGAACACACACTATTCTTAACTGGCCGGCGCCGGCAATATGTTAGTCACGTGTTTAACCTGGCTCCGCGATCGAAGTCTTTTGCAGCTGCCGCCGCCGTTGCCTGGCTGCTGTGCTCCTGGGTCAGCTCGGTTGCCGAGGACATCCGTTACAGTCCTGCCTCGCGCCAGGTCGTCGAAGCCCGGCTGGGAAGATACGCCGGCAACAACATGCAACGTGAGGTGACGCTCAAGCAAATGTTTGCCGAAGCCGGTTGTGGCGATCAGCACGTTTCCGAACAGCGGGTGAAGGGGTCGAAGCTGCCGAATCTCATTTGCACGCTGCCGGGCAGTTCCGACAAGGTGATCATCGTCGGAGCACACTTCGACCGCACGGCGGAAGGCGATGGAGTGGTGGACAATTGGAGCGGGGCCTCCCTTTTGCCGTCCCTCTATGCTGCGCTAAAAACTGTACCGCGCCAGCATACCTACGTCTTCATTGGGTTCACCGACGAGGAGGAGGGCGAAGTGGGCTCGCACTTCTATGTTCGACAAATGACCAGGGAACAGGCTGCTGCGACCGATGCAATGGTGAATATTGACACGCTCGGCCTGGCGCCTACCAAAGTTTGGGTCAGGCGTTCTGACCAGCGATTAGCTCGACTGCTCGCCTATATCGCCACCAGGATGAACCTGCCCATGGCCGCTGTTAACGTGGATCAAGTCGGCAGCAGTGACGGGGAACAGTTTGCCAAAGTGAAAATACCCCGCATCACAATTCACTCACTGACACAGGAGACCTGGAATGCCGCCATCCTTCACACGTCGAAAGACCGGTTTTCAGCCATCCGGCTCGACGATTACTACCAGTCGTATCGTCTCCTCTCGGCGTATGTCGCGTTGCTGGACCAGTTTTCGAGGACGCTAGAGATACCAACCGCGCATCCGAAACAAAATTAGCCTCACTCTGCCACGAAGAGGTTCTCGGCAAACGGCCACTCCTGATCAATCCACTGCGCCTTACAGAAAAAGCCCGCTTCCCGGGCAATCCGGGACATTTCTTCCGGACAATACTTGTGGCTGCTCTCGGTCCAGATCGTCTCGCCTTCGCCAAAGGACACCGTCAGCCCGGCCCGGGGAATCGTGACGTTCTGACTTTGCCGCGACCGGAGATGCATCTCCACGCTGCGCGCCTCGGGATTGAACCGGGCGACATGCTCAAATTGTTCCAGGACAAAGTCCGCGTCCAGTTCCCGATTGATGCGCGCCAGCAGGTTCAGATTGAACGCCGCCGTCACGCCCAGCGGATCGTCATACGCCGCCAGCAACTGCGGTATGGGTTTTTGCAGGTCGGTTCCCAGTAAAAGCGAATCGCCGGGTTGGAGGATATAGCGAACTTCCCGGAGGAACTTTTCCGCCGCCGGACGGTCGAAGTTTCCAATGGTGCTGCCCAGGAACAGCACCAGCAGATTCTGCCCTTCACGCCGCCGCGCCGCCACTTCCACCAGGCCATCCAGGTATTCGCGTTCGAAGCCCACAATGCTCATGAAATCGATGTCGCCCAGTTCGCGCTCGCACATGGCCAGAGCGGTCGGGGAAATCTCTATGGGGAAGTAAGAAACATGCTGCCGCCGGCAAAGCGCCTTCAGCAACCAGCGCGTTTTCTTGCCGCTGCCGCTGCCCAGTTCGGCCACGGCCACTGGCCCCGGCACCTGCTCCACAATCTGGCAGGCATGGCGCCGCAGGAGGCGCTCATCCGCCCGGGTCAGACCGTACTGCGGCAGAACGCTGATGACTTCAAACAATGCCGATCCGACATCGTCATAAAGATACTTGGAAGGCAATTCCTTTTGCCCAACCT
>DATGYF010000507.1:0-9944 GCA_035298145.1 Terriglobales bacterium
GCGGCCACGGTGCAGCAGCTCGACCAGGTACTGACGGACTGGGAAGAGGCCGTCGAAGGCGCGGATGACAAGAAGCTGGAGTCGTGGTATTCCATCATCGCGCATATCGGCACGCACAACGCGTACCACATTGGGCAGATCATTTATATTCGCAAGCTGCAAGGCTCCTGGGACCCGGAGAAGGGAGTCAAATAGAGCGAATTACAAGGGGTGCCGATTTTGCGCTGGACGGCTCCAGCTTGAGTGAGGTTTAATTCCCATCCCAGTGCAAACGCTCGGCCTATCCGACTCGACGCCCCGCACCGAGGGCCGCCTCAAAAGCCTCTTCTGGCCTTCCGTCCAGAGTGGAAGCGACGTGGACTACCTGGGCGCGCAAGGCTACTGGGTGTGCACGCTGGTGGCGGGGTTGTCGTTTGTCCTCATGGTCGCCATGGGCCAGCCCATTGCCGGAACGATCGTTCTGTTCTTCTATTATCTTGGTGGAGTTGGAGTGCGGGAACGCAGCCGGTATGCGGCGGCGGTCGTCTTCAGTATGTATTTCGTGGACACGCTGATCGAGCCAGGTGTGTTCCGGGTGCTGATTGCGGCTCTGCTATTTTCCAATCTGCGAGCCACATGGATGGCGGCCCGCCGGAAACCAGACTCGGAGGAAGCCATCCTGCCACCGCGCCTGAGTGAAACCTTCGCCGACAAGTTAGCTGACCAGTTTCCCACGTGGCTTTGGCCGAAAGTGCGAATTGTTTATTACGTTTTCTCCGCTGGCTTCTTGCTGCTGGTGCTTTTCGGCTTGGCAGTGATGCAGGTACGAGGTCCAAAGTGACCAGTTGATTTCGTCCCCGGCTGCGACGTTACAATCCCCAACTTGGAAGTCCCAGGAGCTTTGATGCGCACACGCCTGCTTGTTACCGCAGCTATCATCAGCTGCTCCCTGACCTTGCTCGCCCAACCGTCGGGGTGGCCGCCGGCGCCGGGCCATCTCACTCTGGAGCTGTGGCCGCACGGCGCGCCTGGCGCTCAGCCCAATTCTGCCGCGGAGATGAACACCACCACTGCCAAAGACCACGTCGTGGCCGACCGGCTGGTGTATCGTGTCGGCAACGTTTCGACGCCGACGCTCACGCTCTATCCGGCAAAGGCCAACAGCACGGGCGCGGCGGTGGTGGTTTTTCCGGGAGGCGGATACCGCATTCTCGCCATTGATCTCGAAGGCACCGAGGTGTGCGACTGGCTGAATTCCATCGACGTCACCTGCGTGCTTCTGAAATATCGCGTGCCGGATTCCGGCCCATATCCCAAATCGTCGGCTGCGCTGCAGGACGCACAACGTGCGCTCGGCGTCGTACGGTCGCACGCCGCAGAGTGGCATATTGATCCCAACCGCGTGGGCGTGCTCGGGTTCTCTGCCGGCGGACACCTGGCCGCGGCCCTCAGCACGCACTACGATCAGCGCCTTTACGATGGGGTGGATGCTGCCGACCAGCTGAGCTGCCGTCCTGATTTCGCGGTGATCATTTATCCCGGCTACCTCGCCCTGTCTGAACAGAACTTCGCACCCAATCCTGATATTCACGTTACAGAAAAAACGCCACCTTCCATTCTTGTCCAGGCGGAGGATGACCCGGTGCACGTCGAAAATTCCACGGTGTATTACCAGGCCCTGAAGAACGCGAAGGTGCCCGCTGAAATGCATCTGTATGCTCAGGGTGGGCACGGCTACGGCCTTCGCCGCACCGCGTTGCCGGTCACAAGCTGGCCCGTGTCGGTGGAAACCTGGTTGCACACGATTCAGGTACTGCCGTCGGTGAAGTAATTTTGCCGGCGCGCGAAATTGTGTTGGTGGCCTACTCAAGGTCTCTGGCGTTGGATGGAAGGACCCCACTCATTTCGCAGAAGGCGCGAAATGAATGGGGCACCGTCAGCCACGACACAACCCTTTCGGCGTCCGGCTGGGGGAGTTACGATATCTTGAGGTTAAGAGATGTGCAGGAACATCAAGACCCTGTTCAATTTCGATCCGCCTGTGACTGACGACGAGGTGCGGGCGGCCTCGCTCCAGTTCGTGAGAAAGATCACAGGCTTCAACAAGCCCTCGAAGGCCAACGAGGACGCGTTTCTGGGCGCGATCGAGGAAATAGCGGGCATCTCGACGCGGCTTTTGCGTTCGCTTGAGACAACCGCGCCCCCGAAGAACCGGGAGGAAGAGGCGGCCAAGGCGAAGGCGCGCGCGGCTGAGCGATTCGGGGTATGAGTCTTCCCCGCTTTTTGTAGCGCCGGGCGGCTGTGGCGGTGGTGTGGTCGCGGACGATTCGCCCGCGAGTTCCTCAACTTGAACAGCCGCGGGCGATGTCGCCCGCGACCACCCCGTTTAAATCAAATGGCTATGCGCTTCGACTTCGACTCCGAAACCCGGCGGCGGTTGGGCTATCGCCTGATTGACCAGGTTGACTCATTCTTCTCCTCCCTGCCCGATCTTCCGGTACAGCTTCCGCTGGAGCAGCGCAGCTATGGACCGCTTCACCATCCGCTTCCGGAGAACGGCGAAGATGCAGAAAAAGTGCTGAACGAGCTTTTTCGCGAAATGGTGGAGCAGGGTTTTCACGTGCCCAGCGCCAACTATTTCGGCCTGATGAATCCCACGCCCACTTATATGGGCGTGCTGGGTGAAGCGTTGGTGGCGGGGCTCAACCCGCAACTGGCGACCCTGGCGCGCTCTCAGCTGGCCTCGAAGATCGAACTCGAGACCGTGCGCTGGATCGGCGAGCGCGTGGGCTGGGCGGGGGAGTTCAATGGGACTTTCACCAGCGGAGGCAACGAAGCCAATTTCAGCGGGCTGGCACTGGCACTGGCGGCCAAGTTTCCAGATGCGGTGGAAGAAGGCGTGGCTTCAATCGGCGGCCAGCCGGTTTGCTACGCATCGGCGGAGTCGCACCACTCGCTCGACAAATCCGCGGGACTGTTGGGAATCGGACGCAAGGCGCTGCGACGGATCGCGGTGAACCGGGCTGCGCAACTCGATCCGCAAGAACTGGGGCGAGCGATCGCGCAGGATCGCAGCGCGGGCCGAAAGCCGTTCTGCGTGGTGGCCACCGCCGGGACCACGAATTCCGGCGCCGTGGATGATCTGATTGCCATATCCGAAGTGTGCCGTGAACAGGAGTTGTGGTTGCACGTGGACGGCGCATACGGGGGCGTGGCGATCTTTTCCAATCAGCATCGCGGCCTGGTGCGAGGCATCGAACGTGCCGATTCGCTTACCATCGATCCCCACAAGTGGCTGGCCATGCCGTTTGCCGCAGGCGTGATCCTCACCACGCATCCTGAGATTCTGGAGCGCGCGTTTTCCGTGGCCGCGCCTTATATGCCGAAGGCCGCAGGGGCGCAATTGCCCGACAATTCCCGCATCAGCACCCAGTGGACGCGGCGCATGAACTCCCTGAAACTCTGGCTTACCCTGCGGGTGCACGGCCGTCAGGCGTATGAAGAGCTGATCGATCGCCAACTCCGGCTTGCGAAGAGCTTTGCCGATTGGGTCAAGGCTTCAGACGATTTCGAGCTGGCGGTGGCGCCGACGCTTCCGATCGTGACTTTCCAGCTCAAGTCTGACTGGACGGAGCAACTGGCGGCCCAGCATGACGCGATTGTGGAAGAAGTCACGCGTGACGGGAGCCGCTGGATCTCGGAGACCAAAGTCCGAGGGCAGAGCGTGCTGCGCATGATGGTGATCAGTTATCTGACTGAGGAACGGCATTTGCACGGTTTGGA
Source organism: Terriglobales bacterium (assembly GCA_035298145.1). Taxonomy (GTDB): domain Bacteria; phylum Acidobacteriota; class Terriglobia; order Terriglobales; family Acidobacteriaceae; genus JAIQFF01. The sequence goes on from DATGYF010000507.1 coordinate 3,763, forward strand.
GACTGCGTTGGCAAACGCTGCCAAGCGTTTCCGAATTCGGGCGGTTGGATGAAAATGGAATGGACAGACCCCACTCATTTCGCAGAAGGCGCGAAATGAATGGGGCACCATCAGGACTGGGTCCGGAAATCTCCGCTGGGGTGCATGTTGGGGTATCTCAGGATGCACTAGGATTGGTGCAGCCTTCGGCCTAGACTTTCCTTTAGTTCGGGCCAATTTACAGGCAGCGCTATCGTAGCGTCCCTTTTGCCTCCTGGACGCTGGGTCGGTAGCGCTTTGCTTTCTCTGATCGCAATCACGACCATCACTTCTTTGCAGCCTGCGTTTCGTCCCATTTCCAGGCTGTGGCCACAATTTCGTCGAGCGAGCGCCTGGCCTTCCAGTGCAGCAGTTTCTCGGCGCGGGTGGGATCGGCAACCAGTTCCGGAGGGTCTCCGGCGCGGGGCGGCGCCATGCGGCTGGGCACCTCGCGTCCCGTGACCCGTTTGATGGCCGTGAGTATCTCGCGAACAGAATGGCCTCGTCCCGTCCCCAGATTGACTGCCTGCGACTTCCCGCCCGCCAGATATTCCAGCGCCAACACGTGAGCTTCCGCCAGATCGCTCACGTGGATGTAATCCCTTACACAGGTGCCGTCGGGAGTTGGATATTTGTCGCCGAATATCTCTAGCGCCGGACGCTGACCACGGATGGCTTCGAAAGCCGAGGGAATGAGGTGGGTTTCTGGGCTGTGCATTTCGCCGATGGTCCCGGATTCATCCGCCCCGGCGGCGTTGAAATAACGAAGATTCATGTAGCCTAGGCCGTAGGCGGGGCTGTAGGCCTCGAGCGCCTGTTCAAAAATCAATTTGGTGACGCCATAAGGATTCACCGGGACCCGCGGCAGGTCCTCGGTCATGGGGACCTTTGACGGGACACCGTACACCGCACAACTGGAGGAGAAGATAAATTTACGGACCTTGGAGTCGAGAACTGCGTTCAGCAGGGTGATCCCATCGAGCACGTTGTTCTGAAAATATTTTCTGGGGTTGATCACCGATTCGCCTACGTAAGCGTGGGCAGCGAAGTGCATGACGGCATCGACGCGGCCCAGGACCGGGGCCAGCTTGGCCGCGTCCGAAATATTCCCAACGATCAACTCGAAGCCCTGGGCGAGTTCGGCGTGCCCGGCGCCCAGGTTGTCATAGATGATGGCTTCATAGCCGCGGCGCTTGAGCGCCAGAGCGGCGTGACTGCCGATGTAGCCTGCGCCTCCAATGACTAGAACTACCAAGTGCGCGCTCCCTTCCCCGATCTTGCCCTGAACAGGAATTCTGGATTCTAGCAGATGAATGGCGAAGAACGGTTTGAACCGGCTGGCGACGAGGCGGCGGAAGCAAGAAGAAAATGGGCGCCGACTTTCGCCGGCGCCCGCGCAGGGTCAGAAGGAGTAGAGCAGATCGAACTGCATGCGCTTGAGGTAGGGCTCCTGTTCCCCCGGGGTAATTCCGGGCGCAAGAATTGCATGCTGCAGGCTGCTGTTCAGAGTGCGGCCGATCCACAGGGTGTAACTGGCCACAGTATTCGATCGCACCTTCCAGAGTGCAGAAATCCGGTTTTGCAGAAGGTTCGAAGGCGCCCGGTTTTCGCTTTCGAGGAAGGATGAAATGGCGGAATCCTGCTCTTGACGATACCAGGCATACCCAATTTGTATGTCATTCCTGTTCTTCAGCTGCCCCAGACTGAAATCGACCTGGTAGGCGTGCGATTGCTTGCCGAGGCCAGTCAGGACATTTCCCTGCGAGTCCAGCGGGTGATCAGCAGCGTTCAAATTGTTTTCGTACTCCAGCAGCAGGTTGATGGGGAAACGACTCCAGCCGGTCTTGATCTGGTTATTCAGAATAAAGTCGGCGTAGAGGAACCCGGAAAGGAAATGAAGTTTGCCGGCCCCATCCGTGAAGGTCGCGTTGGTAAAGCCCTGGGGACCGAAAACGCAGGGCGCCGTGGTGGGAAAGCCGGAACCGGCAGCGCATCCTGGCCCTTCTCCTGGAGACTGCACGGCGAAGGAAGAGGCGTTCAGGATGGCGTCGGGGAATCGCCAGTCGAGAAGACTGAACGACGCGGTGCTGTGAAGGAAACCAAAATCCAGCTTGCTCGAAACCTGGCCTCCCACAGCGAAGGAGTCGTCGCCCTTGGAGGCTTCGTTGTAGAGCAACTGGATGCCCTGTACGGTAAAGTTCTTGATCACAGGGCTCTTCAGATCGAAGGAGAATTTTTCGGTGAAGCCCTCAGGATTCAGGTCTGAATCGAAAGTCATCGGAGTGCGTTGCCAGGTAAAGCCAAATTTGCCACCGGTCAGGCTGATCCACTTTGCGGCTACGGGTTGATAGGTTACGTAGGCACGATCGATGGCAATGCTCTTGCGCGTGAAGAAATTAGTCAGGGTTTCATTGGTGCTGTTGGAGTCGCCCAGGGAGCCGGAACTAAGCAGGAAGCCACTGGTAAAGTCTTCGTTCAGCTTGCCTTCGACGCCAAAGCGCAGTCGAATACGGGCGCGATTGCGGCTCACGCAAGAGGGGCAGTCCTGGAAGAAGTCTTCGCCCCGGACACGAATGTCGCCGACGAAGCGGAAGCGTCCCAGGGCCTCCTGCAAAGCGCTGAGTCTCTTGTTCTCATCCTTGGATTGCTTGTCCACGAGCGCAAGCGCGGTTCTTGCCTCGGTAACGCTGCTGGAAACCTGATCGGCCTGGCGTTGGGCCTCGGCGGCCGACTGCTGGGCCTGCGCGGCCGTGGCCTGCGCATGCTCAGCGCTGCCCTGCACTTTTTGCGCGCTGGCGCTGGCCTGTTGCGTTGCGTCGAGGAGTTGTTGCAGCTGGGACTTCAGCTGCTCCAGCTGTTGGCGCTGCTCCTCCGACTGTCTCTGCTGGGCTGCCAGGGCGTCGCGCAGCTCCTGCACTTCCTGGCTGGTAACACGTGCCGACGCCGAGGCCTTCTTCGAAATGGCCTTCCGTGGAGCGGCCTTGGATCCGCCGGTCTGCGCCACGGCCCCGCTGATAAACAGTATGAATGTGCTGAACCATAAGAACCGTCTCATTGTTTCTCCCTTTGGTTGAGTTTTTCTGCTTGAGCTTTGCCGGACAGGCCTGGGGCCGCCGGAACGGCGAACCCATAACTCCGCAACAGATCCTGAATCGGCGGTGTCTTTACGAACTCTACGAATTGACGAGCAATATCCTTATGAGGCGACGACTTCAAGATCACGGCGCCCTGCTCGATGGTGGGATAGTCTTCTGCGGGAATTTCTCCGTACCTGCCCTTTTCCTTCAGGGAAGGAGCCAATGCCAGGGAAAGAGCCAGGATTCCAATATCAGCGCTGCCGGAGACAACAAAAGTAGCGGTTTGCGAGATATTCTCTCCCAGAACGAATTTCGGGGAGATCTGGTCGTAGAGGCCTTCGTGGCGAAGGGCTGCGACCGCGGCCCGTCCATAGGGCGCATGGGCGGGGTTGGCAATGGCGATTTTTTGAATACCGGGATCCAGCAAGACCCGCAGGCCCAGGCCCAGGTCGAGTTTGGATTGGTTGGGAACCCAAACCACGATTTTCCCCGTGGCATAAGGGTAGAGGGTGTTTGGTTCGGCCAGGCCAGCAGTCTCCAGCCGCTTTGGGTAATCAATATCGGCGGAAAAGAACACATCAAACGGAGCGCCGTTTTGCAGTTGGGCGAAAAAGTTGCCGGAAGAACCGAAAATGAGCTTCACCTGCTTACCGGTAGCTTTCTCGAAGCGTTCGCCTACATCATGGAAAGCAAACTGAAGGTCGGAAGCGGCGACAACGGTGATGTCCTGTGCAACGCAAAACCGGCCACCAAACCCCGACATGAGAATGACTGCCAGAACCAGCCGCTTAAAATTCATGGTTTCAATGCTCCTCCCAAACGGAATCGCTATCCCTATCAGGTAAGCTGGTTTAAATTGGATTTAAGTGCTCTGTCAAATCGAATTGAATCGACTCAATGTGGGTCGGAACAAAGCAGTTTCAACAACAGCGGAAGGTTAAGGTTTCCATGTCAGGGCCTCTGTATTCGCAGGATCATGACTTCAGTCGATTTGATAAGAGCAGCGGCCAGTTGCCCTTTTTGCAGACGCAGCTCGCGAACGGCGTCCGAGGTGATCACCGAGGTGATCCGCTGTCCGCCGATCGACAAGGTAATTTGTGCCATGATTCCGTCGATCTTGATATCGAGAATGCGCCCTATCAACTGGTTGCGGGCGCTGATTTGCCGGAACTGAGCGCGCCGCTGAGGAACCGGCAGGCGCCTTTCAGCAAAGTGAAGATGCTTATCCAACTCGCGCTCGGGAATCCGGTGATGTCCCCCCTGGGTCTTGACGGTGAGAAGCTTGCGGGTATGGATCCATCGCTTCAGGGTGGAATAACTGATGCCGAGCACCTTGGCAGCGTCCCGGGGACGGATCAGCTTGGCGTCTTCACTCAAGAACCAGTTCCTCCACGCGCTCCACGGTGCGATCCATGGTCAACGCTGATGAGACCCACAACTCAATCTTCTCTTCTACGCGGATTTCCGGGAACCACCATGGGTAACACTCTCGCATCCTCGTGCGTCTTTTTTCCCAGGCGTTTGCCCGTCTTGACAAACTTCGGGTTGACAATATCGGCCAGGGTGGTGTGCTCCAGGATCTTGGCCGCGGCGTTACGGACTTCCATAAAAACCTTGTAGAGCGCGCGATGCTCGAGGTCGCTATCAATCAGACTGCGGAGCTGCTCCGCATCGCCGAAAGGGGCCAGCGGACCGTCGATCAGGCGAATGATCTCGCTGAGACGAATTTCAGAAGGAGGGCGACGCAGCTGGTATCCGCCCTTTGCGCCGCGAACGCTTTCGACAATGCGGGCGTTCTTCAATTCCAGAAGAATGAGTTCCAGGAATTTTTCCGGAAGCACCTCTTCATAGGCGATATCGCGGATGCGGATGGCGCCCTGGTTGTAGTGGCGGGCCAGCATCATCATGGCCTGCAGGGCGTAAAGGCCTTTCTGGGAGATTTTCATACCGCCCTATGATGACATAAAACCCTATAGGGTTGGTAGGGTTTCTTTGCTTTTTCGGAGAAACCAGGGGATCCGTCCGGCGGGACGGCGAGGCGCCCGTCCTCCATGCCACCTCGGCTAGGCTATGCGCAGGACCTGGACGGTGATGTTATCTGGGCCGCCGCGCTTCTTGGCGGTGTCCACCAGGGCATCGCAGATCTCAGCTGCAGTTTTCCCGGCCACCGCGCTTTGAATCTCGCCTTCGCTGAGCAGGCTCCACAAGCCGTCGGTGCAGAGCACCAGCGCGTCCCCTGATTCGAGAGCGACCGGTTGTGGCGGAGAATCAGGCGTGATGTTATTTCCCGCTCCCAGGGCGGCGGTGAGGATGTGGCGCTGGGGATGCGACTCGGCCTCCTCAGCGCGGAGCACGCCGTTCTGGACCAACCGGCTGACATAGGAGTGATCGTGGGTAAGACGTGAAATGGAAGTTCCGCGCAGCAGATACAACCGGCTGTCCCCTACGTGCGCAAAATAAAGCTGGTGGTCGAGCAGGGCCATGGCAGTGCAAGTCGTCCCCATGCCATGGAGGTCGGGATACTTGGCGGCGTATTCCTGGATGCTCTGGTGCGCGGTCTGGAAACCCAGCAGGAGCCAGGCGCGTGGGTCACCCTGCACCGCGCCGGCATAGACCCGTTCAATCACTTCGACGGCAATGCGGCTGGCTTCCTGCCCGCCTTCATATCCGCCCATGCCATCGGCCACAATGGCCAGGCGGCCCTTCATGGGGAACTCGGAATCGCTGGCCGGTTCCCAATAGGAATAGCGGTCTTCGTTATTTTCTCGCTGGCAGCCGACGTCGCTGAGGCCCGCCAGCTCCACACCGGGCCGAACTCTCATTCCACCCCTTTTACTTCGCAAATACCCAAGCGGATTCTGGATTATACCGGACGAAGCGCGAATCGATAGGGAAGGTTGGCCTGACTGTGCGGTCGTCGGAAGAGCGACTGAGCCAGGACCATGCAGATTTTCCTTTGAAAACGCGATTCCGTCGATTCTTGAACTGGTAGAAGCCTTTCCGCCTGTTGAGTGAGAAAGAATTAGGTAGGTCGTGACCTGCACCTGAATTATGAATATGCGCTCGCACTGTCCTACAATGCCTTCG
>DATGYF010000508.1:0-5622 GCA_035298145.1 Terriglobales bacterium
GTTTTCCGCGGTCAGCGCGCAGAGCGCTGCCCTGATCACGCAGACTCCGCAGGAACTCTCCGATGCCGGGCGTTCGGGTACGCCCCTGGGGCGGGTCATGGGACCGGCCTTCGGTGAACCCATCAACGTGGCGCATTGGCAGCAGAACAATGTTTTCCTGCTCGCAAGAAGAAACCGCTTAGCGCTGAGAAATCTTGCCATCTACTTTAATTGCGGCCAGCAGGATGACTTCGGGTTCGAAGACGGCGCCGCCGCCTTGCACCGTCAACTGCAGGCGGAAGGCGTGAAGCACGAATATCACTCCTACCCCGGTGACCATAGCCTGACCTATTTTCTGTCTCACATGAGCGAAATTATGGAGTTTCACTCCCGGGTGTTTGCTCAACCATAGTTTGCTTCGCGTCCTTTGCGGCTTTCTTTGCGTCCTTTGCGGTTCATGGTCTTTGGCGCTTCGGGCGAGGTCAAGAGCCTTTACCGCAAAGGGCGCGAAGAAAAGCCGCAAAGGCCGCAAAAAAAGATGCCTGGCAACCTCATGGCTCAGGTTTCACACAATTGTCCCGCCAGTTGTTCCCGTTCCTTCTTTATGACATCCTTCTGGACGGATCAGGCGCAGACCACTCTGCCTGACGAGGTGATCCATGGCGTGCAGTCCGGAGATACTAAGAGGCGTTCCTCTGTTTGCCCTGCTGGACGACGACGAGACCGCGGTTTTGGCGGGACAGGTCGAAGTCAAGACCTTTACTCCGCGCCAGCGTATCTGGAAGATCGGCGACCCGGGCGGACGAGCTTATGTGATGATATCCGGCGCCGTCCGGGTCACGACCGTGGATGAGGACCACCAGGAGGTCGTGGTCGATCAACCGGCGGAAGGCGAGTTCTTTGGCTTTGCGTCCATGCTCGACCAAACACCACACCAGACCGAGGCCGTCGCCGTCTCTGAAACCGTGTGCCTGGAGGTGGACCGCGACGACATCGCCACTCTGCTGCAGCGCAAACCTCACGCGGGAATGGATATGTTGACCGTGTTGGGTCGTCAGTTTCACGCCTCGCAGCAACTGGTGCGGGTACGCGCCAGCCGCAATCCCAACGACATCATCGAGGCGGACATGACCTTTGGCGAGCGGGTCGCGGATCAGGTCGCCAGCTTCGGCGGTTCCTGGACCTTCATCATTACCTTTGCCGTAGCCATCACAGGCTACACCGCCGCCAATGTCATCTTGCGCGGAAAGGCCTGGGACCCTTATCCCTTTATTCTGCTCAACCTGTTCCTTTCCATGTTGGCGGCCATCCAGGCGCCGGTCATCATGATGAGCCAGAATCGGCAGGACACGAAGGACCGCTTACGGGGTGAGCTCGACTACGATGTCAATCGCCGCGCTGAGTCCGAGATTCAAGGCCTGGCCCGCAAGCTGAATCTGCTGGGAGACAAGATCGGCGACGTCGAAGACTTGATCCGCCAGAAAACCACGTAGGGACGGATGCCTCGTCCCTCCGGTGGAGCGAAGCTCCGCGCCCTTTTTCGGGGGACAACGTTTCTTTCGCCCCGTTGGGGCTCGCATCATTTCGCTGGTTGACCCCGGGCTTGCGCCTGGGGCTGCGTTCTGGCGCCGCTTCGCGGCTTGGACCAAACCGCGTTTTGCTCTGGGGCTAAACCACTTCCGGCGCGGCCGCGGCAACCTCAAACTCCACTTGCTGCTTTCCTAACACGGGGTGCGTGGCCGTGAGCCTAACGGTTCCGGTCTGCTCCTTGGCACGAATCCAGACCGCGCCGGTTCCGCCTATCAGCGCGAACGGGTTGTCGCCGATGAGTTCGGCTGGGCCTTCCAGTTCGAACTTGACGGCGTCATTGGCAAATGGCCGGATGGCATCAAACTCGTCGGTCACGCGCAGCACGACCCGAGTTGTGTCAGCTCCATCCGCAATCAGGCTTTTGTCGTCGGGCAACAGGGTGAATTTCTGGTCGATTCCCTTGCCGGAATATTTCTTCACAATCACCTGTTTACCCTGAATATATCCTTCGAGGCGCAGGTCTCCCCATTTGTGAAAGAGTTCGCCCAGTTCGACGACGAATGGGGCATAGCGAAGGTGGGCAAACTGCTTCCGGTCGGGATCGACCGTGGCCACCAGTTCGTCCGCGATATAAAGTTTTATCTGATCGCAGTTGGAGCACATGACTGCGTTCGAGAAGCCGATGGAGGCATCGCCCCGCGCCCAGTGGAAGGCGGGCTCGAGCACGACCTCTTCGGCGGGATCGCATTGTGATTTGTAGAAACCGGCCGCCGGCTTGGGTTCGCGGAAAATGTCTGTGACGCCGTGATAGCAGATGCGATCGCCGGAACCGAAATCGCCGTGCGTGTTGTAGTCGAAGGCGCACCAGCCGATGCCGCCGGCGTATTGGGCGTTCGAAGCCAGCTGGTCGTGGATGCGAGCGTGGCGCAGCGTATGCTCGGTGAGGCGTTCCACCTGGTCGATGGTTTTGGTGGGATAAGTGTGCCCGACGAATTCGGTGTTGAGGTAACGGGAGTGATTGGGCGGCTTCAGGGGAAAGCCGAAGTCGTTCATGGTGAACACATCTTCGAGGAATTCCGATTCCTGAAAATAGCGGATGCCGCCAGTCTGCCTGGTGGGATCAAGTTTGTGGGCCAGTGCATTGGTGCGAACGTAGAAGTCGTGATCGTCTTTCGACTCGTTAATGCGCACCCCCCATAGAATGATGGAAGGATGGTTCCAGTCGCGGCGAATCATGCGGCCCACGTTGTCAATGGAGATCAGCTTCCACGGTTCGTCGCCGATGTGCTGCCAGCCGGGAATTTCCTCGAGCACCAGCAGTCCAATTTCGTCGCAGGCATCGAGAAAGTGGCGCGATTGCGGATAGTGCGAGGTGCGCACGATGTTGCACCTGAGCTTGTGACGGAGGATGTGCGCGTCCCGGCGCTGGGCGCGGCCCGGCATGGCCTGGCCGACGAAGGGAAAGGTCTGATGGCGGTCCAGTCCGCGCAACTTGATCACCTTGCCGTTGAGCTCGAAGCCGTGATCGGTGAATTGCGCTTCGCGAAAACCGATGGTGCGTGAGACTTGGTCCACCGCTTGCGTCCCGCGCAGCAGGCGGACCTGCACGTTATACAGATTCGGATGCGTCAGGTCCCACAGCTTGATGGCGCCAAGCTTCTCCAGGTGGACGGTGTAGGCAGCGGGTTCGGTTGCGGCTTGGGCGGCGGGAATCTTCTGCGTTCCCTTGGCCAGCACGCGATCACCGTCGCGGAGACTGACTTCCAGGGTCAGCGCGTCTCGCGATGTCTCCATGCGCTGGATGTAGCAATCCACATCCAGACTGGGGTGATCGGTCAAAACTTCCTTTGGCTTGGCAAAAACATTTTCGATGAATGTCGCGGGAACGATGCGAAGCGAGACTTCGCGGTAAATACCGCCGAAGGTCAGGTAGTCGATCTGGTAACCGAAGGGAGGAATGTCAGGCCGTTCGCTGGAATCGAGATCCACCGCCAGCACGTTCTCGCCATCGAAATCAAGGTGCGGGGTGAGGTCAAAAGAAAACGGTGTATATCCGCCCTTGTACTCGCCCAGGCGCTGGCCGTTGATCCATACCGTGGACGCGGTCATGGCCCCTTCGAAATCCACGAAGACGCGCTTGCCGCGGGCCTCGGCTGGAAGCTTGAAGCGGCGGCGGTAGCTGGATACGAACTCATAGCTTTTTTCGTCAAAGCTGTGCCAGGGCAGGCGAGCGTTGGTGTGGGGAATGACGACGCGCTCGTAGGCTGAGTCGTCAAAATCGCGGGCGTGCGCGCCGTCCGCCACGGCACGGCTGAAACGCCAGTTGCGATTCATAGGCAGGACCAGGCGTCCCGCGGGGGCGTTGGCGTCCGCCGCGGCATTGGCCAAAGCCGAGCGGGCGATGGTCGCACCGGCGATTACGGTGCCGGTCGTCTTGAGAAAGTTGCGTCGGTCCATGGTTCCCCCTCGAGGCTGGCTGTGGAATGATTGCGGGGTGCATTATCTAATATTGGGCCCGCTCCTGTAAACGCTTACACACGGATGCTCGTGCGGGTCGGACACTCCTTGTGCGACGCCTTTGACTCTGATTTTGTGATTCGGACAGCAGGCCAGGAAAAGTCAAAGTCAAAGGCGTCGGGCAAGAGTGTCCGACCCACACAAACCCAATCGTTGCTAAAATAGGACTCTCCTCCCGAGACGTCCCTCGTGGACATGCATGAACATTAAGGAAGTCGCAAAACGGGCGAAGGTCTCAACCGCCACGGTTTCGCGCACCATCAACGATTCCGAGAAGGTCAGGCCGGGCACGGCAGCGCGCGTGCGCCAGGCCATCGAAGAGCTGAACTTTTATCCCAACACCCACGCTCGCACCCTGGTTTCGGGAAGAAGCCGGATGCTCGGATTGATCATTTCCGACATCACGAACCCTTTTTTCCCCGAACTGGTGAAGAGTTTTGAAGATCAGGCGGTGGAGCGCGGCCAGGAAGTCATCATCGGGAACACAGATTACAATCCCAAACGCATGGCGGGATGCATCCGGCGCATGGTGGAACGCAAAGTCGATGGCGTGGCCATCATGACTTCTGAGGCCGACCCCGCGCTGGTGACCGAGCTGACCCGCCGCAATATTCCCACCGTGTTCATGGACACCGGCAAAACCGGCCTACATAGCGCCAACATTCGCATCGATTACGCGCAGGGCATTCACGAGGCGGTGCAGCATCTTTTTTCGCTCAATCACCGACGAATCGCATTCATCGCGGGGCCCATGAACCTGGAATCGGCCCGCATGCGGCGGGACGCTTACCTCTCGGGGCTCAAGTCCAGAGGACTCTCCGATAAGGCGATGGTCGAAAAAGGAGACCACCGGATCGAAGGCGGCGCAATGGCCATGAGAAGCCTGCTGAAAATACCTCAGCGCCCCACCGCGGTCATCAGCTCGAACGACCTTACCGCAATCGGGGCGCTGGGCGCGATTCTGCACGCCGGATTGAAAGTTCCGGACGACATATCACTGATCGGATTCGACGATATTTCGTTCGCGAATCTAACCCAACCGCCGCTGACAACCGTGATCCTGTCGCGAACTCAGCTGGCCGTCACCGCGTTTGCGGCGCTCGAGGCCCTCATCCGAAAAGACGAAGGGCCGCACGTCGATTACTCAATTCCCACCCACCTGGTGATGCGCGGTTCCACCCGCGCCCTCTAGAATTTGTCATTCTGAGCGAAGTAGCTGCTTCGCATGGCGAAGCAGCTACGGAGTCGAAGGACCCCTAAAGCCGAGCGACGGCCAGTGTATTGGGCATTTCTCACTGAGGAAGATAATTTAGGCGAGGTCAGTTCCCCTTGGCTTCAACCCGATTACTACTAATCCGCACTGGCGCCATTGGCAGCCGAGCACACATAAACATCAGGCTTGATCCCGGTGGCGGCCTGATATCGCTCCGAGATCTGCGCGGCAAACCGGGAGGCATCGGCGCTCTTCACCAGGTTCACGGTGCAGCCGCCGAAGCCGCCGCCGGTCATACGGCCGCCGCAGTAGCCTTTCAGAGACTCCGCGATTTCCACCATGATGTCCAATTCCTTGCAGCTGACTTCAAACAGGTCGCGGAG
>DATGYF010000509.1:0-7201 GCA_035298145.1 Terriglobales bacterium
ACCAGGGTCAGCATGAAAAACATGAACAGGTTCAGGTAGGCAAAGAAGCGGTAGAACCCGCCTTCCTCCCACATGTAGCCGACGGAATAGATATGAATAAGGAAGCCGACGCCGGTGACCACCAGCAGCATCACCAGCGAAAGCTGGTCGAGATAAAAGGAGAAGTCCACCTGAAATTTTCCCGCCCGGATCCAGGTAGCCAGATACTCGATATGCGGTGTGGTCAATGTAGAGAACCGGGAAGCCACCATCAGCACCATGGCAAAGGCCGCGCCACTGAAAAGCAGCGCCACGGCGGCCACGGTCTGCCGGGAAAACTTCTTGCCCAGCAAACCATTGACTGCGGCGCCCAGCAGAGGCAGCACCGGAATCAGCCACAGATGCAGATTGGGAGTCATAGTTTGAGCAGATCCACCCGGTCAACGTTCAACGTTTCGCGTGTGCGGTACACGGCAATAATGATGGCCAATCCCACCGCTGCTTCGGCCGCCGCCACCACCATCACGAAGAACACGAATATCTGGCCGCTGAGCGCGTGCCACTGGGCGGCAAAAGCGACGAATGACAGGTTCACACCATTCAGCATCAATTCGATCGACATGAAGATGCTGATGATATTCCGTTTGATCAGAAACCCGGTCACACCGCAGGCAAACAAAATCCCGCTCAGCACCAGGTAGTAGGAAATCGGTACCATCAGCTTTCCTTCCTGTCAGTGTCCGTGTCCGGATGGCTGGCCAGGACCACGGCACCCATGATGGCGATCAATACCAGAATCGAAGTGACTTCAAATGGCAGCAGGAAATTGTGAAACAGCAGCCAGCCGATGGTGCGCGGAGCGCCCGGCAAGGCCCCGGCGGCCACTGTCTGGCTGCCTGTGCGCTCGATCAGCATCCAGCCCACCAGCACACTGCCCACCAGCATTCCGGGAATTCCAAACAGCATGGCCACGCGGCTACCCTTGGTGCGCTCTTCTTCTCCGGCATTCAAAAGCATGATCACGAAGACAAACAGCACCATGACGGCGCCGGCGTACACGATGACTTGCACCGCCGCCACGAATTCCGCACCCAGCAACAAGTATTCGACCGCCAGCGAGCCCATCACCACCACCAGCGACAACGCGCTGTTGATGGGATGCTTCTGCACCAGCAGATTCACCGCCCCCGCCACGCACAGAGCGCCAAACGCCAAAAATATGAGCAGATGAGTCATTAAGCTGAGAACCGGGAACTACAAACCGGGAACTGAAAACAAAAAATCTAGGCCCTCAATGCCACCACCAAAGCCGTGATCACCAGGTTCGCAATCGCCAGCGGCAAAAGAAACTTCCATCCAAAAGCCATGAGCTGGTCATAGCGAAACCGGGGCAGGGTACCTCGCACCCATATATAAACGAACAAGAAGATGAAAATCTTTGCCACGAACCAAAACACCGGTAGAATTGCCATCACGATAGCGGGCGCGTGAAGCCATCGTTCTTCCCCGAACGGACTGTGCCACCCGCCCAGGAAGAGCAGCGAGGCCACCGCCGCCACCGTAATCATGTTGGCGTATTCAGCCATGAAGAACATGGCAAACTTCATAGCGCTGTACTCGGTGTGATAACCCGCCACCAGTTCGGTTTCCGCCTCCGGCAGATCGAAGGGGATGCGATTGGTTTCCGCATACGCCGACATCAGATAAATAAAGAAAGCAATGAACTGGCCGCCGTAAAAAATGTTCCAGCGCGGAATAAATCCCCAGAAAACTCCGCTCTGCGCATCCACGATATCCCGCAGGCTGAAGCTGCCCGTCAGCATCAGAACTCCCACCAGCGAAAGCCCCAACGAAATCTCGTAGCTGATCATCTGCGCGCTGGCCCGCAGCCCGCCCAGCAGGGAATACTTGCTGTTGGATGACCAACCCGCCAGCGCAACGCCATAAACGCCCAATGACGTGACTCCCAGAATGATCAGCAGGCCGATGTTGACATCCGTAATCTGCAGGGGAATCACCAACTGCCCCAGTGTGATCGACTTGCCGATGGGAATTACCGCAATCGAGGTCAGGGCAAAGACCACGGCAAGCATCGGCGCCGCGATGTACAAAGGTTTGTAAACATGGGGCGGCGTGAGATCTTCCTTGAACAAAAACTTTACCCCGTCCGCCAGGGGTTGCAGCAGGCCGAACGGACCTACCCGGGTAGGCCCCCAGCGATTCTGCATGTGGCCCACAACTTTGCGCTCCAGCCAAACGGTATAAGCCACCGCAGTCAGCAGCACAAAGAGTGCCAGCACGGTCTTGATAAAAGAAACGACGATGAAGGTAGTGAGATTCAATGCTCTGTTTCCAAGTAGCGCCGTCGTCCCGACGGCTGTCGCGGGGGCGTCTCGCCCTCGCCACTGTAAATGTGAAGAAAAAGTCTCTCAGTCCGCCGCAACTTCAGACTCTGCGGGCTGCCGGCTGTGGTTCTCCATTACCGAGTTCAAAGTCCGGGAATAGCGCCCCAGGGTCCCCGAACTGAACAGGTTGTCATTGGCCGGAGTAATCAGCTTCGGATCCTGTGCAGCCCCGCTCGTAATCCCGACCAGGGTCGTGTGCTGATCATTGCCCGCCACCAGGTTCATCCGTGAAACTTCGTAACCCGGCACCAGCCTCTGAATTTCATCCAGGATCGCCGTCGGATCAAACGGGCTCATCTTCGGTTCCAGCCCATGCGCTTCCAGCCAGACGGCATGCCGGTCGGCCTCGCCCGATTGCGCCCCGCGCGATTGCCCCATGTCTGCGGCTGCTCCCCGCCCGAAGGGCACCAGCTTGTGGACATCCGCGCCCATGGCATCGGCAATGCGCACAATCATTTCAAAATCAGACTTGCTGCCGCTGACTTCTCCCGCCTTCTTCACCAACTGCAGGTCGCCGCAGGTGTTGGTAAAGCTCCCGGATTTTTCATAAGCATTGGCCGCCGGCAAGACCACGTCGGCCAGGGCCGCGGTTTCGGTCAGGAACATGTCCTGCACCACGACGAAACTCCGGGAGAAAACAAAGGGATCGATGGCGAACCGTCCCACCGGATTCGCGCCCACCACATACAGGGCCTTCAACTCCCCAGCGCGCGCTTTTTCCACCATTTCCGGCAGGGTCAAACCAGGCGCTGCCGGAACTTCACCCCACTCCTCATGGAAATTGCCCGAGGCCGCAATGGGATGGTAGCCGGGAAGCAAGTCAGGATAGAGACCCATGTCGGCAGCTCCCCGCGAGTTGGCGTAGTCGGCCAGGCAAAGATACTTCACGCCGGCGATGCCAGAGCCAAACTTCACCAGCGATGCAATATCGCGGCCACGAATCTCCGCCCCGAAGATGATGAGAAGATTTTGTTCGCCCCGCAGCAATTCGCGGAATCCACCCAGGTTGGACTGCTGTTCCTGTGTGGCCGAGGGCGACTCGCCCCCGAGATTCGCAACCGGCCCCAGCCCTTCCGCCGCCGCATCATCGCCAGCCAAAAAAGCAGCGAACCGCCCCTCAGCTCCGGCAGGAATCTTTAAAAACCCGGCCGCCTGGCGCCTGAGCTTGATATCCGCCGAATTCACCACATACAACTTCGCGCGATGCAGCCGCACATTATTCCTAATCTGCCAGGCCAGCAGGGGATGCTGTTCGGTGGGATCGTTCCCAATCAGCAGAATCGCCGGCGCATGGAATACGTCGCGCATGCTGGCGGTGGATCCCGGTTTGCCCTTAAGCGCCGCAGCCAGGCCAGGGAAGTCGGCGGTGCGGTGATGGTCGATGTTGTTGGTCTGCAGCACCACGCGCGCGAACTTCTGCAGCAGGTAATTCTCTTCGTTGGTAGTGCGGTTCGAGCCCACGACCCCGATTGCCTGCCCGCCATGCTGCTGGCGCGCTTCCTTGAAGCGCTTCCCGATCAGTTCAAACGCCTCTTCCCAGGTGGACGGCGCCAGTTGCCCGTCCTTGCGAATCAGCGGCTGGGTCAGGCGGTCTTCACGATTGGCGAAATCGAAAGCGTAGCGGCCCTTGATGCAAAGGAAATCGCCGTTGATGCCACTCTTGTCGCGATTGTCTCCGCGAACGATCTCCATGCCGGTCTCGGAGCGGCGCACACCCAGAGTGGTCTTGCATCCGTCGGCACAATGAGTGCAAGTCGTGCCGATGTGATTCATCTCCCACGGACGGGTCTTATACCGATAAGCTCCCGAAGTGAGTGCGCCCACAGGACAGATGTCGATGCACATGCCGCATTCTTCGCACTCCAGGTGATCCTCTTTATTTGGTGCGATGATCGAGCCTACGCCGCGGTTCTGCACCCCCAGCGCCCAGACATCCATGCCCTCGCCGCACACCCGCACGCAGCGGTAGCAGAGAATGCAGCGCGGCCGATCGAAGTACACCACCGGAGACCATTGCTGCTCGTCCTTGTGGTTCTTGGGCTCCATGTACTTCGATTCCGCCGCGCCGTAGGAAAACGTCATGTCCTGCAACTCGCATTCGCCCCCGGCATCGCACACCGGGCAATCCAACGGATGATTACCCAGCAGCAACTCCACCATGCCCTTGCGCGCCTGATGCACTTCGTCGCTGTCGGTGGTGACGACCATGCCTTCGCCGATCACAGTCGTGCACGCCGTCTGCAGCTTGGGCATCTTCTCAACTTTCACCAGGCACATGCGGCAGGCGCCTTGCAGCGAAAGATTGGGGTAGTAGCAGAACGACGGCACTTCGATGCCGACTGCCTTGCAGGCTTCAATCAGCAGGGTCCCGGCCGGGGCCGTGACTTTCTTTCCGTCGACAGTGATGTTTACGTCAGCCATAGATTCTTGTAGCGCAGGCGTCCCGCCGGCTGTCCGGAGGGCGTCTCGCCCTCCGCTTGCACTCGCACCCATACCGCGAAAGACTGGCGGGCCTTGCCCGCCCTTCGGGCCGGCAGGATGCCGGCGCTACGCTAAAACCGGCTCAGCCGCCTTCTCAAACGGACACGGCTTGCCGTCCAAATGATCTTCAAACTCCTGCCGGAACTTCTTGATGAAGGCCATGGTCGGCATGGCCGCGGCATCGCCCAGCGGGCAGAATGTCCGTCCCAGCATGTTCTCGGACAGGTAGTACATGTTGTCGATATCTTTCTTCACGCCGCCGCCCGAGTGGAAGCGAATCAGCGTCTTTTTCAGCCAGTCCGTGCCTTCGCGGCAGGGAATGCACCACCCGCAGCTCTCGTGCTGGTAGAACTTCATCGTCCGTAGTGCAAATTTGACGATGCAGGTCGTATCGTCGAGCACCACCACGCCACCCGATCCCAGCATGGAGCCCGCCTTGGCTACGCTGTCAAAATCCATTCCGATATCGATTTCATCGGACTTCAACACCGGCGTGCTCGATCCGCCCGGTACCACCGCCTTAAGGGCGCGACCGTTGGGAACACCGCCCGCCACTTCGAAAATCATCTTTCGGAGGTTGTATCCCATGGGCAGTTCGTAAACGCCTGGCCGCTTCACATGTCCGCTGAGGCAGAACAGCCGGGTACCGCCATTCTTCGGCGGACCCAGACCGGCATACCATTCCGCTCCACCCAGAATAATGTGGGGCACGCTGGCCAGGGTTTCAGCATTGTTAATAACTGTCGGCCCGCCCCACAACCCGACCACGGCCGGAAAGGGAGGCCGGATGCGGGGAATGCCGCGCTTGCCTTCAAGCGACTCCATCAGCGCAGATTCTTCGCCAACTTCGTAGGCGCCCGCGCCGCCGTGCCAGTAAACGTCAAAATCGTAGCCGCTGCCAAAGATGTTTTTGCCCAGAAAGCCGCGAGTGTAAGCGTCCGCAATCGCCTTCTGCATGATTTCGAGAAGATAGCGGTACTCTCCACGAACATAGATGTAGCCGGTGTGCGATCCCACGGCTAGCCCGGCAATAATCACGCCTTCAATGACGGCGTGCGGATCATGCTCGAAAATCAGGCGGTCCTTACAGGTGCCAGGTTCGCTCTCGTCGCCGTTACATAAAACATATTTCGGCTTGGAAGCCTGCTTGGGCACGAACGACCACTTCAGCCCGGTGCTGAAACCCGCGCCGCCCCGCCCGCGCAAGCCCGAGTTCTTGACCTCGTTGACAATGCCATCCGGCCCCATGCCCAGCGCCTTCTGCACCGCCTTGTAGCCGTCAAGCTCCAGGTAGCGATCGAGATTGGTCGCACCCATACCGAAACGCCGGGAGACGACCTTTACTTCGTCGGGATGGGAAACCAGATCAGCCATGATGCAAATTCAGATTGATGATTTTAGATTGCAGATTTCGCGACCCACTCCATTTTCGAATCTGAAATCTGAAATCTGAAATCTTCAATCTCGAATTCCTACGCTCCCTTCTTTGCGTACCCTTCAAGCACCTTATCCATCTTCTCCGCCGTCAGGTTCTCATGAAAGTCGTAGTTCACCTGCACAGCTGGGGCCCAGCTGCAGCCGCCGATGCACTCCACTTCTTCCAGGGAGAACAAACCGTCGGAGGTCGTCCCCTTGTGCCCGATGCCAAGCTTTTTCTCGCAGTGTTCCAGCAGTTCCTCGCCCCCGCGCAGCATACAGGCAATGTTGGTGCAAACCTGGACATTGTATTTGCCTCGCGGCTTGGTGGTCAGCATGGAGTAGTAGCTGATCACGTTGCGGACGTCCAGCGCGGTCAACTCCAGCCGTTGTGCCAGTTCCTCGATTACTTCATCCGACAGGTAACCCGCTTCATCCTGGGCGTAAAGCAGCGTCGGGACCAGCACTGACCGCTTGGTCGGATAGTGGGTCAGCATCTCCGCGAAGCGCTGCTCGAATTGGTCAGAAAATCGCATTCATTTTTCCTCAGTGTCCTCCGTTTCCTCCGTGGTAAATCGTTTTGATTAACCACAGAGGACACGGAGGACACTGAGTTCCTACCGGTCGATTTCGCCTAACACGATATCAATAGATCCGATCGCCGCCACCACGTCCGCCAGCAATCTTCCTTCACACATCGTAGGCAGCGTCTGCAGATTCGCCAGACAGGCCGATCGCATGTGCACCCGATACGGCTTTGCCGTACCGTCGCTGACTATGTAGTAGCCCATTTCACCCCTTGGCGACTCCACCGCCTGGTACACTTCACCCGCAGGCACAGCAAAGCCTTCCGTAATAATCTTAAAGTGATAGATGAGCGCCTCCATCTGCGTCTTCATCATCTCCCGGTCGGGCAGAAT
>DATGYF010000510.1:0-7159 GCA_035298145.1 Terriglobales bacterium
ACGGCAATGCCGCCTTCGCCGATGTCGCTGCTGACCGCGCGCAGCTGTCCAGCACCATCGTTTACCTGGATAGTGACCGGAGTTTCAACTGTGATTCGGGCATTGCGGCGCCGTTCGCGCTTCATCAGGGCCCGTACTGCACGGAAACTGGTTTTGGCGCGTTCCGGGGAAAGCGGCTGATGGAGAACGAAATGGGCCCCCAGGTCCCGTTCGCTGCCGAGATTCGTTTGGGCGCCGACGATGGCAACCGCCACAGCCCGTTTGTTGCAGGGCGCGGACCGGGCGCTGCGCAGCACGCGCGAGGCGGTGCGCGGGTCTGCGCAGTCCACGATGACTGCTTCAAACCTCCGGCGGGTCAGCTTGTGAATGGCGGATTCGGCATCGGGGCAAAGCTCCATGCCGATTTCCAGTTCACTCAGCACCCGGCGCAGCACACGCACGACTTTTTCGTCGGCGCAAAAAACCAGCGCTTGTAAACTCATAAGACGCCTTTAAATCGGTCCAGCCTGGCGGTTTGCGTCAACCCCGGGCAGAGGCCCCTTCGGCTTCCTCACGCTCATCGTCCAGCAGGTGAGCCACGCCGCGGAGCTGTTCTGCAGCCGTCTGCAATGCTTCGATCTGCTTGCCCAGTTGAGCCTGCTCCGCCTGTTTCTTACGCAGCACCTCGTAGATGTCCCTCACAGTTTTGGCCTCCTTATCGCACTCTAGGTTTGTCCGTGGCAGCCGTCAATGACCGGTCATCGCCCGCTCATTACCCCGGTAACGCAGTCCACCGGGCACGGCAGCATTGCGGCACTGGCAGGAATGGGTAAGGAGTTTTGTTCACAGCAGTTAACCTTGTGTAGGATAGCGAACCAAACACATCGATGGCAGGCGAAGACTCCGGGGATCCGGGAAGAGAACAGTCTGGAGGTCGCATTAAATCATTAATTTTCTGTAATTTAGCATCGTTCTGGCCGGCAAAGGCCTGATATTTCCATTGACTTGGGGAGGCAACCGTTTTAGAATCTATGGCTTCCAGTCACAGTCATAGTTCTGGTATTGTCAGCCTGATTACGAAGGCTGAGCGATTTGGCGTGAATCTTCGACGCCGTAACTTGAATCTAAGTTTTCATACGTACAGTTGTCATCTTCCCAGGTGCGAGGCATAGTCTTCATGGCGAAGCGACGCGGAAATCCTAACTGGGGCAAGCCCGAGCCGATCGGGCCAATCACCCCGACAATCACAGAATTTGAGCAGGTTGTGCGCGAGTATAAACTCTCGCCTGACCAGTACTTGCGCTCCACCCGGCTGCGGGAATGGGCGCGGCGTAACAAGAATTCCAAGTACATTCCGGAACCACTTCTGGAAGCCTGGGGATTCGAAATCGAATCCACGCTCTGATTTGATTTTGTCGATCTGACACCGAGGCCGCCCCACGGGCGGCCTTTTTCTCGTGCCGCCACAAAAACTGAAGACATACTTTGTCACCCTGAGCGGAGTGGTTGCTTGGCTCCGCGAAGCAGCCACGCAGTCGAAGGGCCCCTATAGCTACGCCATGGCTGAGTTCAAGGGACCTTGCCGGTGTCAGAGAAGAAGCTCGTGAACTCAAGCTCAAAGCGCCTATAGCGGCCCTTCGACTCGCCGCGATCGTCCGCAAGTGGACGATCTCAGCTCGCTCAGGGTGACATATCGGGTTGTAGGACGTTATTTTGCGGTATGAATGTGGCCGACGGACTATCCTGTCGGGGTGATGAAGTTTTCCGGAGATCAGATAGTGGCGGCGGTGGTGGCCACCAGCTTCGCCGCCGGACTTAACGTGTATGCCACCGTGGCCACGCTGGGCCTGCTCGCCCGGGCAGGAGTGCTGGCGCTGCCGCCGGCTTTGGTTATGCTGGCGAGCTGGTGGGTAATAGGAATCAGTAGCGCGCTGTTCTGCATCGAGTTCTTCGCAGACAAGATTCCCGCCTTCGATCTGGTCTGGAACACACTACATACCTTCATCCGGGTCCCGATCGCCGCATTGCTAGCCTATCGCGCCACTGCGGCGCTATCGCCCTGGGAGCAGATGGCGGCGACCGCGGCGGGCGGCCTGATTGCGTTTGCCGCCCACGGGGGAAAGACAGCGGCCCGGGCTGCCGTCACGGCCTCTCCTGAACCTTTATCCAATGCGGCCTTGAGTCTTAGCGAGGACGGCCTGGCCATCTTTCTGACCTGGTTTGCCACTCGTCATCCCTATTGGGCGGCGGGCATTGTGGGTTTCCTGCTGGTGATTATTATCATTCTGGCGCGCTGGGTATGGCGTGCGCTGCGGGCGCTCTTTCGGGGGACCGAGGATCTGCTCACCGGACAGCCGGGGGGGCCTTGAGGAATATGGAGCCTGGTGTGGGTCGGACACTCTTGTCCGACGCTTTTGACGTTGATCTTGGTTTGGCAGGTGGATGGAAAATCAAAAGTCCAAATTTAGAAGCGGCGCACAGGAGTGTCCGCCCCACAACCCCGCATCGACCGAGGGCGGGACGCCCTCGGGACAGCCGGCAGGATGCCGGCGCTACATCGAAGTTTTGGTAAAATCAGGCCACTATGATGGCGAATTCGCCGTTTACTGACGTTCCTGCCGCAATTGAGGAGATCCGCGCCGGGCGGATGGTTGTGGTGGTGGACGACGAAGATCGAGAAAACGAAGGCGACCTGACTCTGGCCGCGGAGAAGGTGACGCCTGAGGCCATTAATTTCATGGCCAAGTATGGTCGGGGACTGGTCTGCCTGGCCATGACCGAGGAACGCCTCGACCACCTGCGCATCGGTCCGATGACCGCGGAAAATACCTCGAACTACGGCACTGCCTTTTGCGAAGCGATTGACGCCCGCGACGGGGTCACCACTGGAATCTCGGCCTACGACCGCGCCCGCACCATCAAAGTTGCGATCGATCCTGCCACCCGGCCGGCCGACCTGGCTCGTCCAGGGCATGTCTTTCCCCTGCGCGCGCGCAAGGGCGGAGTATTGCTCCGCGCCGGACAAACGGAAGCAGCTGTGGACCTGGCCCGGATGGCAGGAATGGTTCCGGCCGGCATCATCTGCGAAATCATGCGCGACGACGGGACCATGGCTCGCGTCCCTGACCTCATCGAATTCTGCGAAACTCACGGCCTGAAAATGCTGACGGTGGCGGAACTTATCCGCTACCGCATGCAGCACGAGCGCCACGTGCAGCGCGTCGGCGAAGCCTTGATCGACACCAATCACGGTGAATTCCGCCTGATCGCCTACGAAAGCGAAGTGGACGGCGGCGAGTCTCATATCGCGCTGGTGCGCGGCGACATCGAGAGCGGCGCCGAACCCGTGCTGGTGCGCATGCACTCGCACTGCCTGATGGGCGACGTTTTCGGGTCCACGGGCTGCGACTGCCATGCCACCATCGAAGGCTCGATGCAGCGGATCGCCCGCGAAGGCCGGGGGGCGCTGATCTACCTGCATCAGACGTCCAAAGGCTTTTCCGTCGAGAAACTGGCGGAGCGGACCGCGCTTACCTTTCATCGCGACAAGCGTATGCCCGCGTTGCCCGAGAGCGAGCGCAAGACCCAGCGTGAGGTGGGCATCGGAGCACAGATTCTGTCGGACTTGAACCTGCGGCGCATACGCCTGCTCACCAATCATCCCCGCAAAGTTGCCGGCCTCGAGGGATTCGGCATCGAGATTGTGGAACAGATTCCGGTGGCGCTGGATCGGACGCGAATCAAGGCGTAGCGCCGGCGTCTCACCGGCTGTCTCGAGGGCGTCCCGCCCTCGGTGCGGCTGGCTGAGCCGCCCCGGAACATCTTCGTGGAGTACGGGCGTCTCGCCCGTCGAGCGATGGCTTGGGCACGGCCGGGGGACGCCCGTCCTCCTCATTCCGGGGCGGCGGTGCATACGTTACTGGTCCAGAACAAGATGAAAAACTCCTCCCGCACTCCGTCCACTTACGTAGCGTTGCTTCGCGGTATCAATTTGGGCGGCCACAAGATCGTCAAAATGGACCAGCTGCGGAAGACGTTCGAGGAGTTGGGATTCGCAGACGTCAAGACTTACATTCAGAGTGGAAACGTGGTTTTCAAAGCGCCGACGTCGACTCCTGCGAAGTTGGCGAAGCGCATTGAAGAAGGGGTTCTTCGTCAGTTCGGCTTTCCGGTCGCGGCGCTGGTGAAAACGGCAGCTGAGATCGGCGAAGTAATAGCCAACAATCCCCTGCTGAAAGAAAAGGGCATCGACCCGACCAAGCTGCATGTAACTTTTCTGGCATACGCACCCGACAAAAACGCGCTGAAAACGCTGGATGCGGCAGAGGCCGCTCCCGATCAGTTTCGCTGTTCCGCACAGGCTGTCTATCTCTATTGCCCGAATGGGTACCACGCGACCAAGTTAGGCAATAACGTCTTGGGAAAGATGCTGAAGGTGGGCACGACTACGCGCAACTGGAATACGGTAAACAAACTGTGGGAGATGACGCGGAGCTAGGGCTGGGTTCCCTCGAAGTACTCCCTCAAGCAACGGCATCGGCAACGGCTTTCACAGTTTCGTCTGCCCCGGTGGGGGCGGGACGCCTCCATGACGGCCGCCGGGACGGCGGCGCTACGCTACTCCTGATGGTCAATTGCTTTGCTCAAATCTGTCCAGATATTCTGGGGCATCGCAAGGAACGATTGCACTACTTCGGGGTCGAACTGACGGCCGGACCAGCGGTGGATTTCTTCCCGTGCCGCGGCTAGAGACTGGGCTGGACGGTACGGCCGGTCCCGGGTGATCGCGTCCAGTGTATTGGCCACGGCTACCAGTCTTGCCCCAAGGGGTATTTCCTCGCCCTTCAGGTCTCGCGGGTATCCGCTGCCGTCGTAGTTTTCGTGATGGCTGTAAACAATCTCCGCAGGTTCTGCCAGGAACGGAACCTTTCTGAGAATTTCGTATCCCTGGGCGCAGTGCTGGCGCACCACCGCCGTTTCATCTGGAGTCAAGCTGCTGGGCTTGAGAAGAATCTTCTCTGGAATCGATACCTTGCCGATGTCGTGCAAAAAAGCTCCACGGGCAATCTCGGCAATCCGGTCCACACTCAGTCCCATGGCCCGTGCGATGGCGATGGCGAAAGCGGTGACCCGCCGGGAGTGCCGCTCGGTCTCCGCATCTTTCATTGCAAGAAGAGTGCCCAGATTTTCCACGGTCAGGTCATAGGAACGCTCCAAATCGGATATTGCATTTTTCAGCTTCTCGGTACGCTCGGCGACCAGGGATTCCAGTTTGGCTTGGTAGCCACGGTTCTCCAGCATATGCCGGCGATACTCCAGGGCACGGTGGACAACCGCCAGTAAGGTCTCGCGCGTGAAGGGAATTTGCAGGTAGTCGTAAGCCCCCTTCTCAAGCGCCGCCGAGAACACGGACGCATCTTGCATCGCGCTTTCAAGCACAAACACCATATCAGGGAATCTCTCGCGGGTGCGTTCGAGCAAGCCGATTCCGTCCAGGTTGGGCATCATGAAATTGGACAGCAACAGTTCGAATTCTTGGCCGGAGTCGAGCATCGCCAGGGCCTCGATTCCATCTGAAGCGGTTGCGCACTGGTAACCGGCGGAGGTCAGAATGGAGACGATGATCTCACGTATGACTGCCTCATCGTTGACCACGAGAATTCGGGCTGCTGATTCAGAATCGGACATAGGATCCTGCCTTCTTGCATCAAGTGGCGAATTTTTGAACGGTTGGGCCGATTTTGTTGGTGGCTTCCACCCGGAAGTGATGGCAATTGAAAAAGTCCAGCGCGGGTTCGCACTCCACGCTAGGGACGCAGCCTGTGGAGCGGCAAGTTACTTCGGTAACCACAAAAAGGACGCTGGTCTATCGGGCCGGGCAAACAGAGGGGCGAGGGCTTGTCTTCTACACGTGTGTCGAGCGGAATCGGGGCCGCTAGCAACTCGATGAGAAACGAGAAAACTGGTAAGTCTAAACGTCAGCTGTTATCAACATCAGGTGATCCCACGTAAATGGGCTAGGGTACCGGTGTGCATGGCACGAGCTGACGTGGATAGGCGAGAGTGTTGTTGTCCAGCTTCCGCCCAGCCGAGCCCACCTTTACTCGACCCTTCGAGCCCTCCACGCTGGGAATGTCCAACTCTATCTGATATATCTCCTGGAGCTGGCTTCTGATTTGAGTGGCGACCCTCGTCAGCCAAGCCTTGTTGTTGGTGCTAATCTCGTTCCAGGGAGCTCGAATCACATACCCGCCCGTATATTGGGCGAGTTCCCCCATTTGAGATTGGCCTTCTGCTTCCTCCACCGTCATGACTCCATCAATCGGAACGAGAAAAACAAAGACCCTGACACCGTGAACAGCAAGCTTCTCTTTTAGTTTTCCTATGGAAAAGTGGCTCTTGTTCTCCCCGCCATCGGTAACAAGGTAAATGGCATCGCCGAGTTGTGGTACTTGAAACAGCGAAAGAGCCTGATCAATGGAGTCGAACAACGCCGTGCGACCCGTGGGTTCCTGTTTTGCCAGGTTCAGCATTCTTCTTCCCACTTTCGGGCGATCCTGGAAGCCATCTGACACTCCCTGCTCTTTGTCACCAAATGTCACCAAAGCAACCGAAGCGTCCGATGGAATAGCGGTGTAGGCGAAGGCGGCGGTGCGGAGGGCGATGCCCCATCCGCTTCTTTGTGGCGATAGATTCATGCTCCCACTCGTATCCACCATCAGCACAATCCGGCGTGGGCCCGAGCTTAGCGATACGGAGACAACTTTTGTTTGCGTACCATCAACCGTAACTTTGATATCCCCCGCCAGAATATCGCGCCTGACCGTCAAATCCCGCCCAACAGAGTTCAGAAGGAGCATCGGGTTCGGGCAGTTCCCTCCAAAACCGAGTGGGCAGGCAAGGAGCAGGGCTGTGGCCAGAAGTCGATTCCTTCCGAGAATTCGCATGATCCAGAGGATTATAAGCTGCGAACATGCGGGAGGGATTTAACGCAGGTTGCACACGACACAAGTCATGCCCTTCCCGGGTGGGATAGGTTCGGGCTCAGCAGGGCTTGCGGATCACGATGTCGCTGTCATTGATGAAGAACTGCACCGAGCACTGGTCGGAGCCGCAGATGACCGGCAGCAGGCCGGCCAGTTGCTTGCGCGTGATGAGGCCCAGGGTGCCGCAATCAGGA
>DATGYF010000511.1:0-6644 GCA_035298145.1 Terriglobales bacterium
TCAGGCCCGCTTTTGCGCCTGCAAACTAATCAATCGCGCCGCCTGGCATAAAGTACAATAGTCCCAGCGATTTCCTCCGTGCCTCTGAGGCTCCGTGGTGGAATTGGCTTTCTAGGAGCGACAATGGCCACAATTTCCGCAATTCCCAGCACCAAGATTTCCGGCGGCAGCTTTCTGCTCGAAGAGCGCAAGGTTGACGAGGTTTTTACTCCGGAGGATTTTACCGAGCAGCACCAGTTGATCGGGCAAACGGCGGAGGAATTCGCGGTCAACGAAATCCTGCCCAATGCCGAAAAGATGGAGCACAAGGACCATTCCATCTCTCGAGATTTGCTGAAGAAGGCGGGGGACCTGGGGCTGAGCGGAGTTGAAATTCCCGAAGCCTACGGCGGCCTCGAAATGGACAAGGTCACCGCCGCCGTGATCGCCGATCACATCGCCAAGTACGCAGGCTTTGCCACCACCTGGGGCGCACACTCCGGCATCGGCACACTGCCTATCGTTTACTTTGGCACGGAAGAACAGAAGAAGAAATATCTGCCGCGGCTGACCGCTGGAGAAATTGTCGGGGCTTACGCCTTGTCGGAAGCCTCCTCTGGTTCCGACGCGCTGAACTGCCGCGCCCGCGCCCAGCTTTCGCCCGACGGCAAGCATTACATCCTCAATGGCGAAAAGATGTGGATCACCAACGCCGGCTTTGCCGACCTGTTTACCGTGTTCGCCAAGGTGGACGGTGAGAAGTTCAGCGCATTCCTGGTCGAAAGAAGTTTTCCGGGATTCTCTGTCGGCGCGGAAGAGCACAAAATGGGCATCCGCGGATCTTCGACGTGTCCGCTGATCCTCAACGACTGCCAGGTTCCGGTGGAAAATCTGTTGGGCGAAATCGGCAAGGGGCACGTCATCGCTTTTAACATCCTCAACGTGGGACGCTTCAAGCTCGGAGCCATGTGCGTGGGCGGAGCACGCTTGTCGCTGGAAAACGCAATCGCATACGCCAAGCAGCGCAAGGCATTTAACAAAGTGATCGCCGATTTCGGTCTGGTGCGCGAGAAGTTGGCCAACATGGCAACATTGATCTACGTTGGCGAAGCATTGGTATATCGCACCGTAGGCATGATGGATGTCGCACTCAACGAAGTGGACAAAGCCGGCGCCGAGGCGGCCAAAGAAACCCGCAAGGCGATCGAGGAGTATGCAGTGGAATGCTCCATCCTCAAGGTCTGGGGCTCGGAGATGATCGACTACGTGGTGGACGAAACTGTCCAGATTTACGGCGGCTACGGTTTTGTCGAGGAGTACCCGGCGGAGCGTGCGTATCGCGATGCGCGCATCAACCGCATCTTCGAAGGCACCAACGAAATCAACCGGCTGATCATCACCGGCTTTCTGCTCAAGCGGGCCATGTCAGGACAGTTGCCGCTGATGCCCGCGATCAAGAAACTGATGGATGAAGTGCTGGCCGGGCCCAGCGTGGGCGAAGAACTGGAAGGTCCGTTAGCGGAAGAACGCAAACTGGTAGGACAGGCCAAAAAGCTGGGCCTGTTCGCCGCCGGGGCAGCGACCCAGAAATATATGCAGGCCATACAGGATCAGCAGGAAGTCATGGGCGCCATCGCCGACATGGTGATCGAGACCTATGCCATGGAGTCAGCGGTGCTGCGAACGCAAAAAATGGTCCAGCAGAACGGCGACGCGGCAGCAGCGACTGCCCTCGCCATGACCCGGATCTATCTTTCGCAGGCCATGGACAAGATCGAAGCCGCGGCCAAGAAAATCATCGCAGCCGTGGCCGAGGGAGACATGCTGAGGACCCAGTTGGCCGTCCTGCGCCGCCTGGTGAAGCACGAACCGTTCAACACCATTGCGCTGCGGCGGCAGGTCGCTGAAAGAGTAATCGAGCGGGGAAAATACACGCTGGCGTAGCCTGGTGAACCACTGAGGACACGGAGCAACACAGAGGTAAAGATAAGATCCAAGTCCTTACGCTGTGCCTAGGCGCTGCGGTGTGCCTAAGGCTTCTTTTTCAATTCTTCCATCACGCTCTGGATCAGTTCCTTCGCGTCGGTTAGTCCCTTCATCACCAGCTGGATGTCGAGGACCGGCTTGCCCGGCCAGCGCTGGCTCTGGCAATAGACGCCGTGCTGTCCGACCAGCGCCATGGCGTCGGTGATCATGTCCATGGTCACCGCCAACCGTCCTCGCGGGACGCCCATCATAGTTTCGTAGTGTTCCAGTTCTTGTTGCTTTTCGTCGAATACGGGCATGGCTTGATTGTATCGGGCAGGTTACGTGGAGCATAATTGCCGGCAGCCGCTGTCCGGATCTTCGTAGTTACGTCAAAGGACTTAGGACGAGCAGCTTCTGGCCCTTGCTACAAGCCAGGAGCCAGAAGCCCATTACTCAAGGAGAGAGTCATGAAGATACGCATCGCAATCGTCGTTTTCTTGCTGCCCGTGTTGGCCATGCTGGCCTGTGCCCAGGACGCGAGCAAGCGCCCCAGCCCACCCGCACAGGCGCAGTGCAAGTTCAGCGACGGTAAGACGGTCAAGACGGACTATTCGAGTCCGCGCACGAAAGGCCGCAAGATATTTGGCGGATTGGTGCCTTACGGCGAAGTATGGCGGACCGGCGCCAATGAAGCCACGACCCTGGTCACGGACACCAACCTGAACGTCGGGGGCAAGGATGTTCCCGCCGGCAGCTACACGATTTTCACCCTCCCCAACGCCGATAAATGGGTCCTGATCATCAGCAAGAAAACCGGGGAGTGGGGCATTCCTTACCCCGGCGAGGGAGAGGACTTTACCCGGGTGGACATGCGGGTGTCGCAACTGTCTTCGCCGATGGAGAATTTTACCATCGCTTTCGACCAAACCGGCTCGACCTGCGCCATGCATGTGGACTGGGAGAAAACGCGTGCTTCGGTGGACATCAGCGAGAAAAAGTAAGGACGGACAGCGGACCGGCTACGGTGGATGTCAGCGTGTGCTTCCGGAAAGCGCGTCCACCGCATGCTGGGCTTCCGGCATTTCAGGTGAAAGTTTCAAAGCAGCCTGGTAGGCGGCCAATGCTTCCAAGCGGCGCCCCGTTCTCTCGAGAGCACGACCGAGCAGGAGAAATCCCGTATCCGTGGGCCGCAACTCAACCGCCTTCGAATAGTTGCTGATAGCGTCATCCAGCCGGCTTTGCTTCTCCAGTAACTCACCCAACCCCAGGTACACGTTGTACTGGTTCGGATTCAACTGCAGCGCCTGGTCATAACTGGTGCGGGCCTTTTCATCTTCGCCGAGCTTGCGATAGGCGGCGCCGAGGTTGGCGTAAGTTGCCGCCAGCAAGCCAGGGTCTGAAGTGAGAGTGATGACACGGTTGTACTTTTCGATGGCCTCGGCCATGTGTCCATGTTCCTGCAGGTAGGCTCCGAGATTGGATCGGCTCATGGGGTCGAGCGGATTGATCTCGGCTGCGGCCTGGAAATGCAGGTACGCTTCATCGGTTTTACCCAGCCACAGGAGCGCGCCGCCCAGATTGTCCTGCGCGATGAAATTTCTGCCGGTCACCGCGACCGCGTGCGTCCAGAGATCGTAATTGCTCGACCAGTAACCCAGCTGCCGGTTAGTGGCGAAAGAGAGAGCGAGAAGAACGCACGCCGCCGGAATCACGCGGACCACAAGACCGATCTGCTTCGAATCGGCCAGATCAGCGATTCTCCACGCGATCATGATAAAGATTCCGACCAGTGGAATGTACGCATAGCGGTCGGCCATGGCCTGGTCACCGACTTGTACCAGGCCGATCACCGGAACCAGAGTCCCCAGGAACCATAGCCAGCCCGTCAGCAGATATCGCCGGGCACGGAACTTCAGGGCCACGGCAGTCACCGCCAGCAGCACCAGGGCTGATGTCCCCACCTGCCACCCAGCCAGCGAATCTCCGGGATGAGGATAGATGGGCGACAGATGGGACGGCCAGATCATCTTCCACAAATACATGGGGTAAGCCATAACCGCATTTTCCAGACGCACCGCGAGCGAGAACTGCGCGGTGGAGCGCATGGCCCCACCCGCGCGCTGCGCCTGCATGGTGATTACCGCGCTGGCAGCGGAAAGCGCGATCAGGGGCAATTTCTCAACGACAAGCTTTGACAGGGGTGCGGCGCTCGCATCGGCGTGGCCTCCCCGGATCCTGCCCAACGGCCAGTAGTCCAGCAACAAGAGTACAAACGGGAGTGTGATGACCATCGGCTTCGACATCAGTCCCAAAACAAATAAGCCGGCGAATACCAGGTACCGGCGCCAGTCCGGCTGGCGCGCATACCAGCCGTAGGCGATAAGCGTTGCGAAAAAGAAGAACGTGCACAGGACATTCTTTCGCTCCGCCACCCAGGCCACCGACTCGACATTGATGGGATGAAGAGCGAATAACGCCGCAACGAATAAACTCGGCCCCAGGCGGCGGGTGGCATACATCAGAAACAGGAAGAGCAGGACGGCGTTGGCGGCGTGAATCAGAAGGCTGGTGAAATGGTGGCCGGCGGGATTCTGGTGAAACAGTTGATAGTCGAGGGCGTGCGATAGCCAGGTAAGAGGATGCCAGTTGCCCTGCTCGGTGGCGGTGAAGGCCCATGTGATCGTGCGCCAGGTCAGGCCATTATGGACGTGCAGGTTCTCTGTGATGTAACGATCGTCATCGTAATTAACGAAGGGATGGCGGTTGACTGGATTGTAGAGGGCCAGCGTCGCTACCACCAGCAACAGACACAAAATGACGTTGCGCTTTTCAGGCGATGAGAAAAGACCTGGAGGCTTCGCAGGCACGGCTGCGAGGATTTAACCACAGAGGACACGGAGGACACAGAGGTGTTCTCTGTGACGCACCACCTTAATCATGTGACGAACGTCACACGCTGCTCTCTACCTTTGTTGTAGAACCACGGAGGAAACGAGGGACACAGAGGAAATGCACTTTAACGAAATTAGCGGCGCAGTGGTTGATTCTGCCATGAAGGTTCATACCGCTTTGGGGCCAGGATTACTGGAGGGCGTTTACGAGGCTTGCTTGGTCCATGAACTGAAAA
The DNA here is from genome assembly GCA_035298145.1 of Terriglobales bacterium. Classification (GTDB taxonomy): domain Bacteria; phylum Acidobacteriota; class Terriglobia; order Terriglobales; family Acidobacteriaceae; genus JAIQFF01. Next base: position 5,075 of record DATGYF010000511.1, read on the forward strand.
AGCGTGGCTTTCGGACGGCGTCGCAGCTTCCTCTTCCGGTGAATTACGACGGTGAGAGGATCAACCTTGGGTTCAGAGTGGATATCCTGGTTGAGAATACAGTGGTTGTCGAAATCAAAGCCGTGGACGCAATTACTCCGGTGCACCTGGCGCAGCTTATTACTTTTCTGAAGCTGAGCGGAAAATACGTTGGCTTGTTGATGAATTTCAACGTGGTGCACCTGCGCGACGGAATTCGCCGCATGGTGCAAGGCGAGCCACCCTCCGTGTCTTCGGTGTCCTCTGTGGTTAAATCCCTGGTTTCCACCTGAGCACGGGCTTGCGGGCAGCGGCGGTTTCGTCCAGGCGGGATACGCGCGTTGAGTGCGGCGCACCCAGCACGGTTTGAGGATCTTCCTCAACTTCTTCCGCGATTGACTTCATGGCCTCGATGAAAAGATCCAGTTCTTCCTTGGGCTCGCTCTCGGTCGGTTCGATCATGAGCGCGCCGGGAACGATCAGTGGAAACGCAGTCGTATAGGGGTGGAAGCCGTAGTCGATCAGGCGTTTCGCGAGGTCCATCGTCTTGACGCCTTTTTTGGCCTGCAGTTTATCGCTGAAGACGACCTCGTGCATGCTGGGCGTGGAATACGGCAGGTCGTACACGCCTTCGAGGCCCTTGCGAATGTAGTTGGCGTTAAGCACCGCGTCTTCGGTGGTCTGGCGCAAGCCGTCGGGACCGTTGGCCAGAATGTAGGCGAGGGCGCGGACGAACATTCCGAAATTGCCGTAAAACGCGCGCACCCGGCCTACCGATTGCGGCCGGTTGTATTCGAAGCCCAGGGTGCCGTCTGGCTTGGTCACGGGGACGGGCGTGGGCAGGAATGGTTCGAGCTTGCTTTTCACTGCCACCGGACCGGAACCGGGCCCTCCGCCACCGTGCGGAGTGGAAAAGGTCTTGTGCAGGTTCAGGTGCATGACGTCAACGCCGAAATCGCCCGGGCGGACTTTTCCCACCAGGGCGTTCATGTTGGCGCCGTCCATGTAGAGCAAGCCGCCCTTGGCGTGCATGATCTCTGCAATCTTGTGGATTTCCTGCTCGAACACTCCCAGCGTGTTGGGATTGGTGAGCATGAGTGCGGCAACGTCTTCGTTCATCTGCGCCGCCAGCGCCGACACATCCACCATGCCCCGGGCATTGGATTTCAAATTCTCCACTGAGTAACCGACCATGGCTGCGGTCGCGGGATTGGTACCGTGCGCGGAATCAGGGATCAGGACTTTCTTGCGCGGATCGCCCTTCGACTCATGGTAGGCGCGGACCATCAGCAATCCGGTCAGCTCGCCGTGCGCTCCGGCGGCGGGTTGCAGCGTGATGGCATCCATGCCGGTAATTTCAATGAGGCACTCGCTCAGGGTCTTGATAATGCGCAGGGCGCCCTGCGAGATCCGCTCGGGCTGGTAAGGATGTCCGTTGGCCAGGCCTTCGAGGCGCACTACCAGTTCATTCACCCGCGGGTTGTACTTCATGGTGCACGAACCCAGCGGATACATGCCCAGATCGATGGCGTAGTTCCAGGTGGAAAGCCGG
>DATGYF010000512.1:0-2594 GCA_035298145.1 Terriglobales bacterium
GGCAAGCTGGGCGGAGGTCTCACAGATGAGTCCAATGCAAACCGTGGGGCCGCGCGCTTCCAGGTCCATGACCACGTCGGGGATGAAAGAAGAAACTACGTAGTCATGCGCTGGAGGAAAGTTGCTCAACGCGGTCAACACTTTCGATTCCAGGTCTTTTACCTTAAGCTCGATGTCGAGAAAGGCGCGCTGGCCATAGTCTTTAATCACATCATCGAGTCGTGGCAGATGAGGTAGCCGTCTGGCTTGGGCCCGCGCTATCGTGATCCCACCCACTTTTGCGTCGTGGCAGACCACGGCCGTTCCGCAGGCCGTCTGACGAACATCGAACTCAAAACCGTCGCAGCCGTGTTTCAGAGCAAGGTCGAACGAGGCAAAAGTATTCTCGGGGATTCCCGCGGACAGACGAGAACCGCGATGGCCGAGGAGGAGGGGAAGGGCCATGGCGCATTTTAAGCCGGAATCGATTTAATCGATTATGAAATTTTCGTGGAAAACTAGTCCAAATCGAAATCCCGAATCGGCTTTCCTGTGTCGGGAGATTCCTTGGCTTTCTTGACCGCCTCCTGGAATTTCTTTTCCAGCAGGTCGGAAGCATGCTTCTGCGCCTCTACGGACTGGCGGAAGATGGAATCCCGGCGGGTGTCCTGTTCTTTCATGGCCCGGGCCGCCTCTTCGATGTCGGCGAACATCTTGGGTTTGACGGCGGCGGTGTGAGCAATAACTCCCTTGATTTCAGCGTCCACCTTGAGGACGGCGTTGCAGCAAGGACAGGTCACCTCGAACGGGGGGGCGTTCTTCGGCATGACCGAATCATACCCCAAAACTGCTAGTCATGACGCTGCAGCTTGATAGGGAAGATCTTGAAAAGAGTAAGCATCTCCCAACCCAGAAGAACAATAGAGACGATCACTACCAGGATGGCGATGGTCTCGCCGAAATTCAGCCGGTTGCGGCTGGGCTCAAAGCGTCTGGCCACCAGCCCGAGAATATTGAGGGTGGCGAAACCGAAGACCAGCGCCCACAAGATGTTATAGACATCCCCCCGTTTGCCGAACTCCTCCAGCACCAGCAATAACAGGAGCTGAAATTGGAATGCGAAACCCAAACCCTTGAGGGACATGGGGAGAGAGGCCAGCAGCGAGGTCAGGGACGCGGGCATGGGTGCGGTGTTTGGACGATTAGAAGATGGAAATTTAGTGGCTCGCCAAAAGGAAAGATATTACGCTTTTCTGGTGCCGAAGTCAGCCGTCACGATTTGGTTACACGGTGGGGCTCACCAAATGCATCAACCACCAAGGTCACGAAGGCCCACGAAGGAAAGGCTGGGGCCTGCGTGATCTTTATCGCGCCGGGGTAGAATGTCGCCGGTATGAAGAGGCGCGTTCGTGTTCTCTCCTTGTGGTTCCTGACCGCTGCCATCCCGGCTGCCGCTCAAGCCGGCCCGAACCACGCCGATGACAGCGTCAATCAGGATAGTCTTCGAACCCGGGCACAAGCCGCCCTGTCCGAGGTCCAGGGCACGCTCAAGGTGACTGGCCTCGAACGACCGGTAAACGTGTTACGCGACCGCTGGGGCGTTGCCCATATCTACGCTCAGAACCAGCACGACCTGTTTTTTGCTCAGGGATACGTGGCCGCTCAGGACCGACTTTTTCAGATGGAGTTGTGGAAACGGTCGGGCCAGGGCCGCCTGGCCGAGGTTTTGGGTCCTTCCGCCCTGCAGCGCGATATCAATGCCCGGCTGCTGAGTTATCACGGGGACATGCAGGCCGAATACGAAAGCTACGCGCCGGACACCCAGCAGATTCTCGAAGCCTTCACCGCCGGAATCAATGCCTACATCGAGAGCCGCCTCGCGCCCGGAGGCCCCGGCCTGCCCCTCGAATTTCAGCTGGCCGGCTTCAAGCCGGAACCGTGGAAGCCGGCCGATTGCCTGAACCGCATGGCGGCGTTCTCCATGACGGGAAACGCGTTCGACGAATTGGAGCACGCTCAGGTAGTGAGCACCGTGGGAGCAGATGCGGCTTCCCTGCTGTTCGATTTCGATCCTCCGGTGAAATTAGACCCAGCGCCGGGTACAAACCTCGCCGGCTTGTCGCCCGCTCTGTTGCACAATCTGGTAGGCAGCGACACACGAATCGAATTTCCACGGCATCCCGCGGAAGGCAGCAACAACTGGACCGTCTCCGGCAAGCTGACCCGCAGCGGGAAACCGCTGCTGGCCAATGATCCGCACCGTGTGACTGCCGAGCCATCGCTGCGCTATATGGTCCACCTGGTGGCGCCGGGCTGGAACGTTATCGGCGCGGGCGAGCCCGGACTGCCCGGAGTCGCGCTGGGACACAATCAGAACATCGCCTGGGGCTTTACGATTTTTGGTCTCGATCAGCAGGACCTTTACCTGGAAGAACTGAATCCCGCCAGCCCCTCCCAATACAAGACCACCCGCGGATGGGAGACCATGCAGGTACGGAAAGAAACTTTTGGAATCCGCGGCGGCAAGAGCGTCGAAGTGGACTTGAAATTCACCGCCCACGGTCCTGTGCTCTGGGAGGACGGTAATCGCGCGCTGGCCTTGCGCTGGGTCGGCG
>DATGYF010000513.1:0-4214 GCA_035298145.1 Terriglobales bacterium
CTGCGGGCGATCAGCAACAGATCTTCCACCGACGCCACCGCGCCCGTCGGATTATTCGGATTGGCGATGGCGATCAACCGCGTCTTCGGGGTAGTCGTATAAGACATCAGGGTCGAGGTGGGAAAACGAAAGTCCTTTTCGGCAGGAATTGAAACGACCCGCGCTCCCGTTGCTGCTACGCAAATCTGGTACATCGCGAAGGTCGGAACCACAATCAAGGCATCGTCGTCAGGTTCCAGATACGTCTCGCATACCAGGTGGATCGCCTCGTCCACCCCGTTGGTCAACAGAACCTGCTCCGGCGGCAGTCCCAGAAACGATGCCACTTCCCGTTCGACCGGTTCGCGCTCCGGATAGCAAGCCAACTGCTCCGGTTGCAACTGCCGCAACCGCTCCGTCACTCGCGGTGAACATCCGCCGGTGTTCTCATTGAAATCCAGACGCAGCCCCGAGCGGTCGCCCAAAGGCGGCTGGTACTGCTTCAGTTTGCGTACCGCCTCACGCGCCTCAAGCATGACCGCACCTCAATTCGATCGAGCGGCGGTGGGCCTGAAGTCCCTCAGCGTCAGCCAGGGTCAGAATTGACGGCGTAATCTTGCACAACCCCGCGCGCGAGAGTTCCTGTACCGTGATGACCTTGAGGAAGTCGAGCACGCTCAGCCCTCCACGGAAGCGCGCGACGCCTCCGGTAGGCAGCACATGGTTGGGGCCAGATCCGTAGTCCCCGGCGGCCTGAGCGGAGTAGTCGCCGAGAAAAATCGAACCTGCGCTCACAATGCCAGGCAGTTTCTCTCGCGTTGTCGTCAAATGTTCCGGAGCAATCAGATTTGTCCAGTCAATTGCCTGGGCGGAGGACGTGGCCAGCAGGACAGCCCCATGCTTCCGCAGTGACTGCCGGGCAATCGGATTTCCCTGCGCCATGACCGCAACCGAGCGCGAAACCGAGCGGGCCAGCTTGCGCGATTGCGTGATCAGCAGCACTATCGCGTCCGGATCGTGCTCTGCCTGTGCCACCAGATCAGCTGCAATGAAAGACGCTTCGCCACGGTCACAAAGAATCAGCCCCTCCGTCGGACCCGCCAGAAAGTCGATGGCGCAATCAAACGCCACAATTTTCTTGGCCGTCGTCACGAACAAATTTCCCGGCCCCACGATCTTGTTTACCCGAGGGACGCTTTTCGTGCCGTAGGCCAGCGCGGCGACAGCCTGCGCTCCCCCGATGCGGTAGAACTCACGAACTCCCAGTAGTGCCGCCGCTGCCAGCGTGGCCAGCGCCGGGCGAGGCGAAACCACGCGAATTTCCTTCACCCCCGCGACCTGCGCCGGAATCACCGTCATCAGCAAAGTAGAGGGCAGCGGATAGCGTCCGCCGGGCACGTAACATCCCACGGAAGTGAGCGGACGTATCAACTGGCTCAGCTTGCGGCCTTGCTTCTCCCGCGCCCACTCCGCAGGCTTCTGCCATTCGCAAAAATTACGAATGTTGCCGGCCGCGGTCTCCAGGGCACTTCGCAATTCACGCGACGAAGCTCTCAGCGCAGCCTGCATCTCGCTTTCCGGGACCCGCACCGCATCGCCAGGGCCTAAGCCATCCCAGCGCTCCGCATAACGGCGAAGCGCCTTGTCCCCATCCCGGCGCACGCTCTGTACGGTGCGCCGCACTCGCGGCTCCAGCGCGTCCAGTCTCTGCGCTCGCTGCTCCAGCTTCCGCACGTAATTGTCAGCCGCCCGACCTTCGAGAATCCGCATCACATAACCACCTTGTTCAGCGGATATTCAACAATGCCTTCGGCATTCGCCGCCTTCAGCCGGGGAATGATCTCCCAGGCCGCCGATTCTTCAATGATGGTGTTCACCGCGACCCAGTTGTCATCACTGAGCGTGGCCACAGTAGGTTTCTGCAAAGCCGGCAGCACCCCCAGCACCGCCGCCAAATCCGATTTGCGGACGTTCAGCATCAGGCCCACCCGTCCCTGGGCCTCCATCGCGCCTCGCAACATCACCGCCAGGTTTTCGATCTTGCGGCGCTTGCCGTCCTCTTTCCAGGCAGTGTGATTGGCAATGATCTGGGTGTTGGATTCGAGCAGGGTGTCAATAATGCGGAGGTGGTTGGCGCGCAGCGAACTGCCGGTTTCGGTAACTTCCACAATCGCATCCGCCAGCGTGGGAGGTTTCACTTCGGTCGCCCCCCAGGAGAACTCCACCCGAACGCTGACCCCTTTCTTGCCAAAATAATTCTTGGTGACGTTCACCAGTTCGGTGGCCACGATGCACCCGCCAAGATCTTCCGCGCGCTGATAGCTGGAAGACTCGGGCACAGCCAGGACCCAGCGCACTTTGCCGCGACTCTGCTTGGCATAGATCAGGTCCGCCACGGTCACAACCTCCAGTCCGCTTTCCATTACCCAGTCAAGACCGGTCAGGCCCGCATCCAGCACGCCATGCTCTACGTATCGCGCCATCTCCTGAGCCCGAATCAGCATGCACTCGACATCGGGATCGGCCGTGCTCGCCGAGTACGAACGGCCATTGGTATAAACGTTCAATCCGGCGCGCGCGAACAACTGCAGCGTCGCCTCCTGCAAACTCCCTTTCGGAATGCCGATGCGCAGCTTCATGCCAGCGATCCTTCGGCCAGAACTGGCGGCTTCTCGAGCGGAAGTCTCTCGGTGAAGCAGGAACGCGTCCCGTTGTGGCAGACCACGCCTTTTCCCTGCACCCGCACCTGCAGCAGAACCGTGTCGCGATCACAATCGGTGGTCGCCGACACCACTTCCAGTCGGTTTCCGGAGGTCTCACCCTTGGTCCAAAGCTGGTTGCGGGTGCGGCTGAAAAACGTGACATACCCGGCGCGCAGCGTTTGCTCGAACGCCTCCCGGTTCATGAAGCCCAGCATCAGCACCTCGCCGCTGCCCGCATCCTGCACAATCGCGGGCAACAGCCCTTGCATCTTGTCGAAGTCAATCTCCTGGTTCATCGCAATCTCCAAAGTTGTCCGTAGAAACAAAAAGCCCGCTGTCGCGAGTCGCGTCAGCGGGCCGAATCTTGTGAGTGAGCTACCCTACCTCAACACACCCCCGCCGACATGTTGTGCACATGATGGTGATGGTTGAGATGGGAAAGAAAACTCATTCCGTAGAAGATAGCCGAAGTCTCAGCCTCCTGTCAAAAGATTTTGAAGTGCCACGACCCACGTGGGGACAGCCGCCCCCGGCTGTCCGGCAGCGCAGTTCCGCTAAGGCCGATCCCATCCCCTTTGATAAACTCAGCCCATGCCCACTGGAATCAACGGCGCTCATGTCCTCCTCTACAGCGACAACCCCGAAGCTGACCGCGCCTTCTTCCGCGACATTCTCAACTTTCCCGCCGTGGACGCCGGCGGCGGCTGGCTCATATTCGCCTTGCCACCCGCGGAAGTTGGAATTCACCCCTCCGATGGCGAAAGAGGTCAGTCACACGGGGGACGCAAGCTGTTGGGATCGGTCCTCTACCTGATGTGCGACAACCTGCCGGCGCTGATGAAATCTTTTCAAGCCAAAGGCGTGACCTGCTCGCCCGCGGAAGAGGAAGACTGGGGAATCAAGACCACGATCCAGTTGCCCAGCGGCGGCGGAATCGGTCTTTATCAGCCCACTCATCCGACAGCCCTTGGTCTTGGGTAGCGAGTTTCAACGGCCTCACCCAACCGGTTCATTGACATTTGCTGTCTTGCAGCGTACGTTCCGTACGCAACCTACCCAGCAACAGAGTCAGCATCGGCGTCGGCGTTCTCCCCCCAAGCCGGCGACTCATCAAGGAGGAAAAGGATGAATAGGAAATTCTGTGGAATTTTTGCAGGTGTGTGCGTACTTGCCATGGTGGCCGCCTCGGCCGCACCGGCGGGCGCGCAAGACGAACCGAAAGAAAAGCCACCGATGTACAGCTACGTCGCGTTCTGGAATCTTCCCCGCGCACAATGGGCGGACATGGAGAAGGCCAACGCAGTCGATCAAAAAATTCTGGAGAAAGCAGTGGCGGACGGAGCCATCGTCGGTTTCGGCAGTGATCTGACTCTGGTGCACACGCCCGATGGCATGACGCATGACAACTGGTGGTCGGGAATGTCCATGGCGGCCGTGCTGAACACGCTCGACAAGTTCTACAAGTCGGGTACGCCAACGTCGCCCGTACTCGCCAGTGCCACCAGGCACGGGGACGGCATATTCGTCAGCCGG
>DATGYF010000514.1:0-1559 GCA_035298145.1 Terriglobales bacterium
TTCATCCCGCTTTCTTAGCCCCTCGAGCGTGAGTGCCAGGCCTCCCAGTTGGTCTTCGCCATAGGGGTCGGCGCCTGCGATGTAGCAGATCAGATCAGGCTCGAACTGGCGCAGGCCCGAGCTAAGGGCGTTGTCGAGCCAAACCAGGTACTCATCGTCGCTCATGCCATCGGGCAGGTCCACGTCAATCGAGGAGTGCGGCTTCCATGCCGGATAATTATTGTGCTGGTGGAGAGAGATAGTGAAGACATCACCGGCGTGAGCATGCCGCATCTTTCCCGGAGGCTCCAGCCGGGCCGCCGACGAAGTCGAAGGCAGCGGCGCGCTGGGAGTACGCGTACCGGCAAAGATGGCAGCAGTGCCGTTGCCGTGGTGAACGTCGCAATCAACCGTCATAGCGGTGCGAATCTTGTCGTCCCGCTGCATGCGGCGGATCGCCACCGCCACGTCATGGATCATGCAAAAGCCTTCGCCGTGATCAGGGAAAGCATGGTGGAAACCGCCGCCGATGTTAAAAGCCACGCGATCCTTGAGAGCATGCTCCGCAGCCAGAATCGAACCGCCCGCCGCCAGCCAGAAAGCCTGCACCAACTCCGGCGAGTAGGGAATCTCCATCTCCTGCTCTTCGCGGGGGGAAAGGGTTCCGGTCTTGAGCTTATCAACATATTGCGGAGTGTGGACCAGCAGGATGTCCTGGTCCGACGCTGGTTGCGGAGTCACGAAGTCGGACGGTGCGGCAACCCCGGTCTCCAGCAGTCGGTCATGGATGCGGCGATATTTTTCGGCAGGAAATACGTGACTTCCGATGGGCAGGAAGTAGTCGTCGCTGTAGATGAGTTTGAAGGGAAGCATTGACACCGTCGGATAATGAAGATCATGTTATATCTTTGCGACGTTAGGGAGGTAGAGATGAAAGGATTAACCGGTCTAATCGGCATGGTTTTCATGATGATCGCGTTCGCCTTGGCGGGTCGGACTTCGGGCGGAAAGCTGATAGGAGTCGTCCGAGATTCCGAGGGTGCGGTGATCTCAAACGCTATTGTGTTGGTTCACTGGGACACCGACGGATCACAAGGAGCACGAACTGATGCGCCCGATGATCGCCGATTAGTGACGGGCAAAACCGGAGAGTTTTCGGCGAACCTGACGGCTGGTTTCTATGACATTGCCGTATTCGCACATGCTTTTTCACCGAATGCTCGTAAGGTGCGAATCAGGATTGGCCAAACCACAAAGGACGATGTGGCCTTACCGATTGATCCTCAGATCAGCGCCGAAATTGGAGGCATGCAGGTTGAAAACGCGGACACGCCTTCGCGGAAACATAAGCAATAAAATGAAATGGTGATTATTTTTTTTTGGTAACCTGCGGGGCCGCGACAATGTGCCGCCGCACCGGCACGATCGCGCCCTTAGCGGGGTCGGCCGCCGCCGTTGCCCGCGACAGCACTTCCTCCTGGATGTACTTTACGAAGTCGTGAATCTGGACCTGCATTTCTTCCATGCGCTCGCGCATCTGAAGAATGATAGCGATGCCGCTGATGTTCACGCCCAGATCG
>DATGYF010000515.1:0-7743 GCA_035298145.1 Terriglobales bacterium
GACGCGCGTCCCACCTTTACCGGAACGCGTACCGCGCCCGTGCCATTCGCATCCAGTTTGAACAGGCTGATGGTGCTGTTCTCCTGTCCAAAAGCCGGGCGTCCGACGTAGAGCACGTTCTCCAGCCGCTCCAGGTCGATGGTGCCGTCCACACTGAGATCGGGCCGCGCGCCCTTGGGAAGTTCGCCGGTGAGTTGCACATCAACCGTGACCGTCCCGTTCTGCACCGCGGGATCGACCCGCATCACCGTTCCCGCAACCACGCCGTTGTGCGTATCGACCGCCGACGGTTGTCCGATCTGGATGTCTCGCGCCTGGGTTTCGGCAATTTTTAACTCTGCAATCAAATGGTTGGGCTGGACCACTTTAGCCAGCATCGCTCCCGGCAAAACGTGCTGTCCCACCTGCAGCGGCAGATCGACCAGGACGCCGTCAATGCCGGCGCGGACCTTGAGCGCGTCGAGTTGTTTCTGCTTCAGTTCCGCCAGCGCGCGCATCTGGTCCACTTTGGCCTGCTGTTCGGCCATCTGCGATTCGATGGCCTTCTGATTGATGGCCAGGCGTTCATCTTCAATGTTGTTTCGCGTCGTAAGTTCGTCGGCCTTACCCTTCGAGGCTTTGTACGCCAGACCCGAAATCACGCCGAGATCGTAGAGCGCCTTGTCAGTTTCCGACTGCAACTTGGCCTGGCTGTAGTCCGCTGTAACAGTGGCGGCGCCCGCCTTCTGGTTCATCAGATCGCTCTGCAACTTGACCCGCAGACTCTGATATTCAGCTTCCGCAGCCTTCAGTTGAAGCCGGGCATCGAGCGCCGCCTGCTCCACTTGCGGGTTGCTCATCTCGAGCAGAATGCTGTCGGCCTTCACCTGCGAACCTGGCAACATCCGGATGCGGACGACAGTGGCCTCGGTCTCCGCGGGTATTTGACGGGTGAACTCCTGGCTGGGAATCAGCGAGCCCAGGCCCCTGACCTGGCGCAACATGGGACCGCGCTTGACTGTGTCGGTCCACACCGTACTGCGTTCCACTTCCTGCGCTGCCGGCTTCAATCGGGAAACGCCAATCGTCACGATCCCCAGCAGCACGACTCCGATCACCGCTCCGATAATTTGCCGGCGTCGTTTCTGGCGCTTGATGTCTGGGCGTGCGATATCCATCATTCAATCTCCTCGCAACTTTCAATCCATTCGACACCAGGCGGTAAGTAGCTGCGAGAACAGGGAATACGGGCAGACCTGCGACCTGGAACGACGCTGATTTGTCCGCTAGCGAACTTGACTGTCCATTTGCGAACACCAGAAGCGATCATTCGTTATGTCCCAGCACAGTTCCGTGGACACTGAGAACCGGGAACTCACATCTGATAACTGGTAACCCGGGAAACCACGCCGCAAGCGGGAGGGAACAGAGTTTGAAGCCAGCCCGGGAGATCAAGCCATCCTGAGGAATTTCAGTGCCGACGCCTTTGTCCCGTCGGGCCCCTCACTCCGTCCGCAGCGCGCGAATCGGTTCCAGGGCTGCTGCCTTGCGTGCGGGCAGCACGGTGGCGACCAGCGCGGCCAGGGTCAGGACTAGCGTCGTTACCAGCAAAATATCTGGAGCGTAAGGCTTCACTCCGAACAACTGCGCCGTCATCGCGTATCCCGCCAGAATGGTTGCCGGAAGGCCGATCGCCAGCCCGACTCCGATCTGCACAAACGCGCCCTTCAGCACCAGCCGTAGAACATTCCCTCGGTCGGCCCCGAGCGCCATGCGGATTCCGATTTCGCTGGTGCGGCGTTCGACCGAGTATGCGGTCACGCCATAGAGACCGACCGAGGCCAGCACCAGTGCCAGCAATCCAAACAGCGAGGTCAGCTTCGCCAGCATCTGGTTCTGCGCAAAGTTGCCATCCACTTGAGCGGCGAAGCTCATGAAATCGATCACCGGGAGGTCAGGATTCACCTGGGCGAACGCGCGCCGGACTTGCGGTTCGAGCCCGGGCACGGGGCCTTGGGTTTGCAGCACTGCGGTGTTCAGAAAGTGGTTACTACCTTCGAAGGCCTTGAAGCGCGGGTCATCGTACACCACGCTCTGGGCCTCCGGCAGGAAGAACATGGGAGGAATCTTGTGGGTTGCGTCCCGGTATTGCGTATCCTCGGTGACGCCGACGATCTCAAAGCTTCCCGCGTACTTCTGGTCCAGATCGCCGAAGTGTTTTCCGACGGGGTCTTCATCTTTGAAGAAATGCCTGGCAAAGGTCTGATTAACCACGGCTATCTTCCGGGTAGAGGCGGTGTCCTGCTCGGTGATGGCGCGGCCTTTCACTATTTTGGTTCCAATACTCTCAAAGTAGCCGTCGGTGACCCTGACCCAGGAAGTCTGATTCTGGCTGCTGCCCGCCGGAGGTGGTGCCTGCCCTTCGATGTAAATGGTTTCGCCCCAATTGTTGCCTTCCATGGGAGTGTAGAGGCCAAAGCTCACGCGGATCACGCCCGGAATTGCGGCCAGATTGTCACGGAGTTGCCGATAAAGCGCGGGCAATCCCTCCTGCTTATATCCAGCCATCGATGGATCAAGATGCAGGATGTAGCGGTTCGCAACTTCAAACCCGAAATTCTGGCCCTGCATGTTGCTTAGGCTCCGGGTCAGCAATCCCGCGGCGCAAAGCAGGACCAGCGAGAGTGCAGCCTGAGTCACGACCAGCGATTTTTGCGTCCAGCCCGCTCCATGCGTCGTCGAACGGTGGGCTCCGCGCAAAGCATCGGCGGGATCGACGTGCGCCATCATCCACGCCGGCGCGACTCCAAACAGGATTCCGGTAAGAAGAGAAGCTCCGAACGTAAAAGCCAGCACCGGTAAGGAAGGCATGGCGCTAATGGCTACGTGCTGGTCGTGAAATGCCAGCCGCAGGATGAGGCGCGTGCAGGCGAACGCCAACCCCACTCCCACGATTCCGCCGAACAAGGCGAGAAACGTGCTCTCCGTCATTACTTGCGCCAACTGCCGCCACCTGGGTGCGCCCAGTGCGGTACGCACGGAAGTGTGTTGTTGCCGGCTGGCAGCCCGCACCAGCATCAGGTTCGCCACATTAGCGCAAGCGATCAGCAATACAAAACCGGAGACCCACATCAGCAAGTGAAGCCCCGACTGGTACTCGTCGCGCATCGTCTGCACCCCCGCTCCCCCCGGAGACAGATGCAGAGTTTGTTTCGGCACCAGTTCCCGCTCGCCCGGCTGCAGCTTGCTCTCGGGACCTAACAGCCACTGTCTGAGTTCCAACTGCATCTGGGTTTCAATACTCTTGGGATCAGCCCCCGGCGCGAGCCGCCCGATGATGTCGAGCCAATCCGTTTCCCCAAATTGGAGGAGATTGCCCGGGCCATCGATCATCGCCTCGGCATGCAGTGGAAACCAGAACGCCGGCGAACTTTCCATTCGGTCGCCGTAGAATTTCGGCGGGGCAACGCCAATCACCGTAAAGGGAAACCCGTTAAAGCTGAAGCTAGCTCCAATCACCGTCGGGTCCAATCCGTATTTCTGTTGCCAGGTGGCATAGCTCATCACTACAACCGGTTCCGCTCCCTTGCGATCATCCGCTTGCGTAAACATCCGCCCGGCGTATGCGCTCACGCCGAACATCGAGAAGTAGTTTCCCGAAACGTATTGGGTGCGCATCGACTCTGCCGGCTGATTGCTCGCGTTGCGCCGGACTCCCATGAGGCCGCGCCCGGCCTGGAAGGCGGCCAGTTCGGTGAAGCCGCGCGTCCCGTCGCGGAAAGTTTTGTACTTGTCGTAGGAGAAGAGCGACCAACTGTCCTGAAGCCCTCCGTTCACGCAGCAGTTCTCGTTGTCGCCGATGCGAATCAGTTCGCTGGGCTTGGCCACAGGCAGGGACTTCAACAAAACGGCGTGCACCAGGGTGAAAATTGCGGTGGTCGCGCCGATCCCGAGGGCAAGGGTCAACACCGCCGTCGCCGTGAAGCCGGGCGCGTGCGCGAATTGCCTCACGGCATAGCGGACATCGTCCATGAATTGCATAGAGGTCTCTGATCGTCTATACGGATAGGTCTCGTGCGTGGTTCCAGGCCGGCACGAGGGGATATTTCCACTCAGTCCGCAGGGGTTGGACGACCGTGAGGAACCTCCGTGAGCAGCCTCTGTGTCATTTCGCAGCCAGCGCCGGCAATCGAGGGAGCACGAAAACTCCAGGCGCTCACAATTATCCCAGCCACCCGTCCATACCAGTGTGGCGGCGGGCGGCCACGGTCAAACCCATGGCGGCGCTGCGGAACGAGTAACGTAGCGCCGGCATCTTGCCGGCTGTCGCGAGGGCATCCTGCCCTCGCAGTGGAGGCGGGACGCCTCCACGACAGCCGCCGGGACGGCGGCGCTACAAAACCTCGAAGACGTCTTCTACTCGCAACGCAGCGCCGTCATGGGATCGACAGCCAGCGCCCGCAGCGAAGGAACCAGGCAAGCCAGAATGGCAACCACAATCACCAGCACGGAAACTCCCACGGCGATCAGAGGATCATGGGCTCCGTTATGTACCCAGCGCGTGATGACGCTGCCTAAGCCGATGCTGAGCACCAGGCCAGCGGTCAGGCCGATTGCCACACTCGCGCCTGCCGACCACACTACGATGCGCAACACATCCGCGCGCTGCGCGCCCAAAGCCATGCGGATGCCGAATTCCCCGGTCCGCTGCACCACGCTATAGGACACGACGCTGTACAGGCCCACCCCGGCCAGCACCAGCGCCAGCCCCGAGAATGCACCGAAGAGAATGGAGATCAGGCGTGAAACGGCAAATTCCGGTTCGCGCCTGATCCACTCCTCGAGGTCTTGCACATCCGAGTCCACCTGCTGATCGGGATTAACGGCGGCGATCTCCTTGCGAATGCCGTGCAGCATGGACAGAGGCTCACCCTGGGTCTGCACCAGAATCTGTGTTCCCATAAACATGGTGACGGTGTAGGGAAGATACAGCGCCGGCAATATAGGTTTATCCAGCCCGTCGTCGAGCGCGTCGCCGACCACCCCAATGATTTGTAGCCAGCCGTCGCTCCCCGTTGCACTGAGGCGGTATGGCGGCTGGCCGGTCAATCGAGGCAGGCGCACCGAGCGGCTCAGGACGTCTTCGCCGGGAAAATAGCGGCGAACAAAGGTCTGGTTGACCAGTGCAAGCGTAGCGCCACGCGAGACTTCGCTCTGCTCCCACAGGCGCCCTTCAATCAGCGGAATATGCAGGATGGTGAAATATTCCGGGCTCACAAAATTCGCCCGCGCCTCCTGCTGCTCCGCCCCGGTCTTGCCCAGGATTTCGAAAGGCTGGGTCCACCCGTTGCTGGGCGGCGTGGCATTGCTCGAAATGCCCGCCGAAATCACTCCGGGCGTGACCGCGACCCGCTCGCGAAGCTGCGTGAAGTACGCAGCCCGCTCCGCCCAGGCGTTAAGAGTGTTTTCGTGGACGGGGATTCCGACCGACATGACGTGGTGAGGATCGTAACCCAGCGGCCTCTGCATCATGCGCGAGAATCCCTGGATGGCCGCGCCCGCGGCGGTGAGCAGTAATAAGGTGAGAGCAATCTGACCGGCAATCAGCCCGGTGTGCATGCGCTTGCCGCGAACGCTGCCCGCCATTTTGTGGGTGCCGGCCTGGATGACGTGATTGATCTCCCGCCGCGCCGACTCCAGCGCCGGGAATACGCCGAAGAGGACTCCCGATACCACCGCCAGGCTCACGCTGAAAAGCAGCACCGGCAGATTGATGTGGAAATCGGCTTCGTGCGGGAATGAGTATTCGGGCAGCCGGGCCACGATGAATCTCAGCACCCAGTAGGCGAGCACCACGCCCAATCCAGCACCTATCAAGGCAAGTAACAATGACTCCGTTAGTAACTGGCGCACAATCCGGAACCGGCTTGCGCCCACCGCGGAGCGCACCGCCAGTTCGTGCTGGCGGGTCGTGCCTCGGGCCAGCAGCAGAATCGAAACATTGCCGCAACCAATCGCCAGCAGCAGCGCCACCGCCCCGAAGAGCAAATAGAGGGTGCCGCGGAGGTCTCGTACGTAATATTCGCCGGTTCTGCGAACCGCCACTCGAAAGTGGGGTGGGTAATAGTTTGGTCGCTCCTTATCGAACTGCTGCAGCAGCGGACGAATCTGCTGCTCGGCCGCTTCGAGCGTGACACCCCGCTTCAGCTTCAGCCTGGACGCGTAGGTCACGTCCTGGGCCTGCGACATCTTGAGCGGTAGATAGACATCGCCATCCATCCAGGTAAAGCGGGGCGGCAGAACTCCCAGGATGGTGTAGTCCTTGTGCACCAGCTGGATATTCTTGCCGACAACGCCTGGGTCGCTGTTGTAGTGCCGGCGCCAGAAGTTGTAGCTGAGCACCGCCACGGGTTGCGGGTCCTGCCCGTCAGGCGCGTCTGAGGGCATGAAGTAGCGGCCAAGAATCGCGGGCATGCCAAAAAACTGGAACGCATTTCCGGTGAAGTAAACCGCGTACAGGTTTTCCGGAATGTCGTTCCCGGTCATGACCAGATCCCACCGGTTCATGGCGATTACGTCTTCTACCGCGCTTACCTGGCGCAGTTGGCGAATCTGCGGCCCGGTGAAGCCCGTTTCGCCTTCGTTGCCGGATTTGCCAATGGTGTCGATCTGGCAGGCCCGATCGAAATCGGCGTAGGGCCAGGCATTGAGTACCGCGCTGTAGATGACGCTGAAAACAGAAACTGTCGCGCCAATTCCCAGCGCCAGCGAAAGGATCGCAGTCAGGGAGAAGCCCGGAGTCCTCGTCATCTGCCGAAACGCAAAGCGCAAGTCCTGTAACAGACCGTGCATGTGAGCCTCGCTTGGGAAGAGACAGGCTAACTGGCCGCTTACCAAAGCAATTCAGATACCACGGTCGAGATGGTTTAAGTTGCTCATTCTCCAAAGATGTTCTTTCTCATCGCCGGAGCGGACTGTCCGATTCCTCTAACGGCTGTTCAGAAATGGACAAAGTTTATTGAACGTGTGACCGGAAGAAGAACCCGGCGCAGGCGAGCCCTCGACGATGTCATGGACGCAGGCTTTGGTCTCCTCAAGCACTCGTCCACCCAGCAGACTATTCGTCACAACTGGGTTCACAGTCTTCCATTGCTGTGCAGGAACGTCCA
This sequence comes from Terriglobales bacterium, assembly GCA_035298145.1. GTDB lineage: Bacteria > Acidobacteriota > Terriglobia > Terriglobales > Acidobacteriaceae > JAIQFF01. Next base: position 7,149 of record DATGYF010000515.1, read on the forward strand.
GAAAGGCTTTACAGGTGATAACAAAGAAATGGTAGGCATGACTGGACTCGAACCAGCGACCTCTACCGTGTCAAGGTAGCGCTCTAACCAACTGAGCTACGCGCCTATATTGTTTCAAGCATCTGCCGCCCGGCGTTGGGACACGCGAGCTAACAGAGAATTTTACCACGCGTCTTTTGACTCCGGCGCTTCGGCCGTGTGGGCGCGAGCGTCCCGCTCGCGCGACAGCGCCCCGGACCGGCACCAGGGCGCCTGCCTCGGCTCGCGTTATTTTGCGCCCAGGGCCGCCTGGGCCTCGATTTTCTCGAAGACCTCTTCCGCCCGCCGCAGTGCTTCCTGTACGTTGGCGCAGATGTTCTGGCGGCCTACCACATCCTCGAATTCCGCCTGATGAATCATTTTGGCCGGCTGCTCGCGGGCCCCGCACAAGATCAGGGTGCGTTTGGTTGCGTGCAGTTGCTTCGCTATTTCCTCCAGGGCGAAAAGGCCGGTGGCATCGATGGCGGTCATGTTGCGCAGGCGAACGATCACGATCGGAGGCAACTGGTGCATCTTTTCCGTGATCACGCCGATCTTGTCGGTGGCGCCGAACAAG
>DATGYF010000516.1:0-3121 GCA_035298145.1 Terriglobales bacterium
CAATGCTCTTGGGTCGCACTCCCATCTAGATCGTGGGGATCGATTCCTTCGGCGCAGATGATGTTGTTGTAACATCGTCAATTGCACTCATCGACCTATCAAGGACCGCGCCGCTGTCGTTCGGGAGGTAGGATTCAGCTATACGCGTTGCGATCTGGGGTGAATATCACGGAGGTAGCGTGAGCCGCACGGAACCTGGAACGCAGAATTCCGTTGTCGGGAAAGTCTCACCGGCAAGTATCGGCGATGCCCTGCGGGGAGCCGTCAGGGAGCCGTTCAATTGGCTGCTGCTGGCGATGCCGGTCGCAGTGGGTCTGGAGCTGTTTCATGTCAGCCCTCTTTGGAAGTTCCTGGTATCGGGGCTGGCGGTGATTCCGCTGGCTGGTTTGATGGGACGGGCTACGGAAAACCTTGCCCAGACGCTGGGTGCAGGCATCGGCGGGCTTTTGAACGCGACCTTCGGCAACGCAGCGGAGCTCATCATCGCCCTGCTGATACTGTCGCACGGGCCGGAAATGTATCCCCTGGTGAAAGCCACCATCACCGGGTCGATAATCGGCAATGCCCTGCTTGTTTTAGGGATGGCGATCCTTTTTGGCGGCTTGTCTCACTCCAGACAGGTGTTTAACCGCACCGCCGCCAGCATGGGAGCCACGCTCCTGGCCCTGGCGTCTGTCGGGCTGATCATGCCGACCGTGTATTACTACCTGTTTCGCGCCGGGGCTACTCTGAGTACTCAGGAGTTGCACAACGTCGAGTACCTGAGCGAGGAAATCGCAGGCGTCCTCGGCTTCACCTACCTGCTCAGCCTGGTTTTTTCGCTGCGTACCCACCAGCATCTGTTCGGGGGAACCGATAAAGAATCCACAAACGCAGAGCATCACCAGGCCGACTGGAGCCGGACCACGTCGCTGATCATGCTGTTGGTGGCAACGGCAGGCGTCGCGGGGATGGCACACATACTAGTCGGCTCCGTGGAACTCGCCGGGCGCGCACTCGGCATGAATCAGGTGTTCGTCGGGGTGATCGTAGTGGCCATCGTCGGCAACGCGGCCGAGCACTCGACCGCCGTGCTCATGGCCATGAAGAACAAGATGGACCTGGCCCTGCACATCGCGGTCGGCAGCAGCATGCAGATCGCGTTGTTTGTGGCTCCAGTTCTGGTCTTCGCCAGCATGTTCATGGGTCACTCGCGCCCCCTGGATCTGCACTTCACACCTCTGGAATTAATAGCCCTGGTTATCGCCGTGGCTGTCCTGGCGCTGGTCAGTCAAGACGGGGAGAGCCACTGGATGGAAGGGGCGATGCTTCTCGCGGTGTACTTCATCCTGGCGCTGGCGTTCTATCACCTGCCGGAAGGCTTCCGTTGACGCGTTCGGAACGCTTTATTCCAGCCACTGCGGATTCTGATAGGTCCCGTCAAAATCGTGTGAGGTCTTGTAAAGCTCCCATTCGCCTTTTTGGGCTACTGGCGCGGTTCGGGCGAGGAGCGTGGCAATCTGCTCCTGGCTCAGCGGCCTGAAAGTTCGCGCCACTTTCAGCGCCTGTTGCAGGATGGGAAGCGAATCGCAGCCGGTGATGACCACGCTGGTGGGCAGCGTGAGCGCGTACTGGAGGCACTCGACCGGCTCGGCCGCCTTGCTCTTGAGAATCAGGCCGTCTCCCATGGGCTTCATGCCCAGCACTCCGATGTTGTGCTTAACCAGCACGGGGAGCACTCTCTTTTCGAAGCTATCGTAGTGGGCGTCCATCAGATTGAGCGGCATCTGCACTGTGTTCAGGGTGAAGTTGCGGGCGAAAGCGGCGTTCAACATTTTCAGGTGAAAGTCGGGGCTCTTGTGTCCGGTGAAACCGATGTAGCGGACTTTGCCATTTTTCTTGGCTTCGAGAACCGCCTCCATCCCGCCTTTGGGGGCAAAGATGAGATCGGGATCGTTGTCGCGAATCACTTCGTGGAACTGCAGCAGATCGATGGTGTCGGTCTGCAATCGGCGCAGCGACTCGTCGATCTGGCGTGCGGCGCCCTTGCTGCTGCGGGCGTCAAGCTTGGTCATCAGGAAGGCTTTCTTGCGGTATCCGTCGCGCAGGGCTTTGCCCATGCGGACTTCGCTGGCGCCGTCGTTGTAGTCCCAGCAATTGTCGAGGAAGTTGATGCCTTCATCGAGCGCGGTGCGAATGATACGAATGCTTTCCTGCTCGTCACTCTGGCTCCCCAGGTGGTATCCGCCCAGGCCGATGCAGGAGACGTTCTCGCCGGTATTGCCCAGGATGCGATAGGGTATGCCGTTTTTTATTTCAGCGGCCCAGACGCGAGGCAGCAGAGTGCCGGCCACGGTGACGCCGGCGGCAGTTTCCAGAAACTCGCGGCGGGTGAGCGGGGGCTTAGGGTCGGTCATGGGAGGTCTCCTTGTCGGCATTATCCCACCGGCAAAGGTGGAAGCGCCACGACCCACGTAGGGGCGTCCGCCCCTACGTGGTTTGTGGTGCGTTGAGATTCACTGTGAGGTTCGGGCTCTTCCCCGCGACCGAGATTTCGCTGCAGTTGTTCAGCACCCAGTCCGCTCCCGCGGCTTTGAGTTCGGGATCCTTGACCGTGGTTCTGAAGGCGATCACCGTCGCACTGGCTGCCTTGCCGGCACGAATGCCCGCAGGCACGTCTTCGATTACGACACAATCGGCGGCCGCAAAGCCCAGGACCGACGCGCCTTTCAGGTAAGGCTCGGGATGCGGCTTGCCATTTTTGATGTCGTTTGATGTGATCATGCGCTCCGGCACAGGCAAGCCCGCAGCCCGGAGACGGGTCTCGGCCAGCGGCCGGGTGCAGGAAGTCACGATGGTCCAGCGATCAGGTGGCAACTCCGTGAGCAGCCGCAATGAACCTGGAAGGAGCACCACGCCCTCCAGGTCCTCCATTTCGCGGCGCTCGACTTCGCGGTTCTCGGCGGCGTGATCAGCATGCGGCAAGTATTCGCGCACGGTGGTGAGGCTGGGACGGCCATGGGCCCGCGCGATTACTTCGTCCGGGTCAAAGCCATGCTCCACGGCCCAGCGATGCCACACCCGGGCCACGGCACGGGTGGAGTCGATCAGGACGCCGTCCAGGTCGAACAATATGGCCTGA
>DATGYF010000517.1:0-5077 GCA_035298145.1 Terriglobales bacterium
CTGGCCTTCGCCCTGGTGTATTTCTTCTGGGGATCGACCTATCTAGGTATTGACATTGCGGTCGAGCACATTCCGCCCGCCCTGATGTGTGGCATGCGCTTTCTGATCGCAGGCGGGTTCATGCTGGCCTACTGCGGGCTGCGCGGGCGAAAGATTGCTTACCGGCCGCGCCAGCTGGCGCGAATGGCGATGGTGGGCGTGCTGCTGCTGGTGGGCGGCAACCTCACGCTGGCTTATGCGGAGCGCTATGTCGCCTCCGGCCTGGCAGCTTTGATCATAGCCGTGACCCCGCTCTGGTTCCTGGTGCTGGATTCACTGCTGCTGGGCGATCATCACATCGCGCTCCGAGGCAAGGTTGGACTGGGCATGGGGGTCGCCGGGCTGTTGGTATTGTTGTGGCCCGATCTTTCAGCCACCACCGCCCTGGGACGAGTCCAGTTCTGGGCTTCCATCAGCCTTGTGGGTGGATCGTTCAGCTGGGCGCTCGGCTCGGTGCTGGCCAAGAAGTGGAAGTCTCCCGAGGTGGATCCCTTTTCAGCCACTGCGTGGCAGATGATCGCGGCAGGACTTGCCAACTTTCTGGTCGCATTCTCCCGGGGCGACATTTCGCGAACGCTGTGGACCACCCGCGGAATCGCGGCCACGCTCTACCTCGTAGTTTTCGGCTCCTGGGTCGGATACACCGCGTATATCTGGCTGCTGGGTCATGTGCCGACCTCGAAGGTTTCTACCTACGCGTACGTCAATCCGGTGGTGGCGGTGTTTCTGGGCTGGCTGGTGCTGCATGAACGCGTGACCGGATTCATCCTGGCGGGCAGCGCCATCGTAGTGGCCTCGGTGGCCCTGGTCACTAGCGCTCCGGTGACCGCGAAAGCCGCTTTGCAGGAAATGCCGGCGGTAGAGACGATGGGCGACTAGTCACGTACGATGATGGCGAGTCGGCTTTTGATCTGAATGTAGCGCCGGCGTCCCGCCGGCTGTCGGGCGGGCATCCTGCCCGCCCCCGGGGGCAGGATGCCCTCCGAGCCAGCCGGCAAGATGCCGGCACTACAAGTGCCTGGAGATTTCATGCCGAATTGTGTGCGCTGCGGTCGCGAATTGCCGGCATCTTCGAAAGAAGATGCCAGTCCCCTGTGCCGCGACTGCCTCGCCGATACAGGTCTCGTCGTCTCCTCAACTGAAGGCGTTCCGCCTCCACCGCGGCGGAGCCGGCCGCCGTTTCAGCTGACTCAGGTGATCGTGGGTCTCAATGTCCTCGTTTTTCTCGCCATGGTGCTTTCGGGAGTGTCTCCCTTGGCGCCGACGCCCGTGCAGCTGGTGACATGGGGCGCGAACTTTGCCCCGTTATCGCTCGGATCGCAGCCCTGGAGGATGCTGGCCTCGAATTATGTTCACATCGGGATAATCCACATTTTTTTCAACATGTGGTGTCTGTGGAACCTGGGCCTGCTGGCGGAGCGGATGTTTGATCGCTGGAGTTACCTGCTGATTTACACCGCCAGCGGGATCGCCGGCAGCCTGGCCAGCCTGTGGTGGCATCCCGGGGGGATTGGAGCGGGAGCCTCGGGAGCCATCTTCGGCCTGGCCGGCGGGTTGATCGCCGTGCTCTACCTGGGAAAACTTCCCATTGCGAAGGATGCGCTGAAACCCACGCTGAAGAGTCTGATCATGTTCGCTGCCTACAACCTGTTTTTCGGCCTGGCGCCGGGCATCGACAATTCCGCACATCTCGGAGGCCTGGCCGCGGGTCTCGGCCTGGGCGCAGTCCTGGCAAGGAGTTACTCAGAACCGCCGGAGGCCCGTGCCCGCTGGCGCAACTACGTGGCGGTGGGAGCCGCGCTGCTCCTGGTCGCGGGATACAGCTACCTCAAGCAGAAATCCGTCCCCGTCGCCCCTCCAGCCACAACCCACATCCAACTCCCTGTCACCCCGACCGTAGCGGAGCGCAGCCAGCGGAGTGGAGGGACCTGGTGTTCGCCTGTGCGACGGAAAAGGATCAATCGCAGCTGATCTCTTTGACCTGCCTGATGGCACGACTGAAGAGGCTGCGGGAAAACTCGCCAGTGTCGGCCCTTCCGTGGAAGAGTGGCCCTTCAGGGCCGCGTAAGTCGTCAGAAATGTGTGCGGGCTTTAGCCCCCCGTGGTGCTGCGTCCGGGCAATTTGAGTTTTTCCGCAACGACTGAAGTCGTGCCCTTCCCACTTTTTACTGTGCAGCCTTTTCCTCCTCCTGCTCCTCGTCACTCACTAAATCCGCCGCATGTCCGCGCACTGTGTACGTGGATTTGCGGGTTTCATCGGGCTCGAAAGTGACCCGCACCGGACGCCGCTCCCAACCCGGCGCCGGGCATTCTGAATCGGGCGCAGCATCGCCGCCGGCTTCTCCTAGAGCTTTCTTCATTACAGGCTTGCGGCGTCCGATCTGGAAGACGATGGCGAAGATTTTTTTGCCGTCATCGGAGACGCCGCAATAAGCCGCGTAATCGCGATACCAGCTCACCACCGAATAGTAGGGATCGAATTCAGGCAGGGTGATCGAAGAGACACGGCCCGTCATGCGGTCCACCAGCAGCCATCCGCCGCGCTGCCATACCCAGTGTGTAGCCACCGCATCGCCCGGCAGATTATCGTTCACGCGGAAGGCGCGCCGCACCACGAACAGGCGTTCGGTAATGTCATGCGCGGCGCCCAGAGTCGATTCGCGCGCCCGGCCGTCCACATAGAGAGCGCGCATTTTCAGGTCGAGACACTCGGCTTCGTGGACTCCGGCGCACCATTTGATTGTGGTCCACTTGCCAAAAGCGATGACGTGCGGCTTGGAGGCACCGAAGGCGACGAGCGCCGGGAACAACAGAGCGAACAGCATTATCGAAAGCAGGAATCGAGGCATGCGGAAAGGCTATGGGTTCGCCGGCGCACCGAACAAGGGCGTCGGTCACATCTCCAACACTTTGTTCCAGAACGGGAACGAGACCCTTCATTTGAGGTTTCACGGTCGATGAAATCGTTTACAATAGCGACTGTCACCGCCGGCTGGACCATGAGCCCCCCGCAAAAAGTGCCGACAACCATTTCCTCCCGCTCCGTCTCTTACAAAGAGATGAGTGAGGTGCCCATACGGCGGTCCCCGCCCCGAATTCTTGTGGTGGACGACAATCGGGACATCATGGGCCTGATGCAGGAACTCCTGGCCACGCACGGTTATGACGTGGTAGCGGTTCCCGATGCCTTCCACGCTGAAGTTGAGATCCTGCGCCACCCTCCCGACCTGATTCTTTCCGACGTAGTCATGCCGGGCAAGTCGGGATACGAATTGTGCCGGGAACTCAAAGGGAATCCCGCCACCCGCCTGATCCCATTCGTCCTGATCACCGGTCTTACCGACCGCCAGGACCGGGTGCTGGGCATCGAATCAGGCGCCGACGATTTTCTGCACAAGCCGATTTTTCCTGAAGAACTGTTTGCCCGGGTCAAGTCGCTGCTCAAGCTTAAGGAATTTACCGACGAACTGGAGACGGCGGAATCAGTGTTGTGCACTCTGGGGTTAAGCGTGGAGAGCCGCGATCCTTACACCGAGGGCCACTGCGAACGCCTGGCCCGCCATGCCAGCGACCTGGGACGCCACCTCCGCCTGGACCAGGAATCGATCGTGGCCCTGCGCCGCGGCGGGTATCTGCACGATCTGGGGAAGATCGCAGTGCCTGACGAGATCCTGAAAAAGGGAACCAACCTCACCCCCGAAGAGTGGGCCATCATGAAGCGGCATCCGGTCACCGGCGAGACCATCTGCCAGCCCCTCAAGTCTCTGCGGCTGGTGCTGCCGATTATTCGCAGTCACCACGAACATTCCGACGGCAGCGGCTATCCCGATGGCCTGCAGCGCAGCGAAATACCGCTGCTGGCGCGAGTGCTGCAGGTGGTGGACGTGTACGATGCGCTGCGCACGCAGCGTCCCTACAAAGCTGCGCTCAGCCATGAACAGGCCGCCATCACCATGCGGGAAGAAGCCCGCGCGGGATACTGGGACGAGCAGCTCACCCGGGAATTCCTTTCCATGCTGGAAAAACAACGCCAGGTCGCATGATGTAGGCGCGAGCGTCTCGCTCGTGCTTAGTCGTCTGCGGTGGTGCCGCACGAGCGTGGACGCTCGCGCCTACATGGCTACGAGGCGGAGGCGGCACGCTCCAGCACTTTCGGCAAAGGCACAACCGTGATGCCGGTTCCGCGCTTGTAGCCCAGCGTCACTTCCGCGGCGCACTGATCGCAAAGCCAGAAAAACTCCACCCGCCGCGAAGGCTTTTTCGTTGCTGCCTCGGGTATGCCGGCAACAGCTTCGACACTGGTGTCCACACGGAACAGCTTTCCCTGATGCAGATACAGAAAAGTGGCCGCGCAGCCCGGATTGGCGCATTTGGAGAGCATTTCTGCCTCCTCTCGGGCGGAATAAATATTTGTTGGATGAATCCTACTCTCGACGGTCCGGGATGGAACCGGTCGAAGCGAAAAACCTTGTGGAAATCCAGCCGCAAAATTTCAATTTGGGAGCACGATCAGCTGGCTGCTTTCTCGCCCGCAGGCTGGGCACGCTCCCGCACCGCAGCAACAACTCTCTGTCCCATTGCCGATGTACTGAGAACGCTCTCTCCCGCCCGGGCCAGATCTTTGGTTCGGGATCCCGACGCCAGCACCGCAGCCACCGCTGACTCAACGCAAGCCGCCTCGGTTTCAAGCTTGAAGGAATAGCGCAACAACATTGCAGCCGACAGAATCGCGCCCAGAGGATTCGCAATGCCTTGTTCGGCAATATCAGGTGCCGAACCATGGACCGGCTCGTAGAGGCCGACCGCCCCACCAACACTGGCCGAGCCCAGCATGCCCAGCGATCCCACCACGGCGCCCGCCTGGTCGGAGAGAATGTCGCCAAACATGTTTTCCGTCAGCACCACATCGAAATCCGCGGGACGCGCCACCAGCGCCATGGCGGCCGAATCCACGTACATGTGACTCAGCTTGACGTCGGAGTATTGCTGCCCGACCTGGGTCACCACCTCGCGCCACAGGCGAGAGCAATCCAGAACG
>DATGYF010000518.1:0-3005 GCA_035298145.1 Terriglobales bacterium
GATGGAATGGCCACAGGAACGCTAAACATCTTGAGGTTGGAGGTAAGACGCTCCAGCCATCTCTTTCCGTCCCCGGCATTTCCGATGTAGTTCGAAAGCGACCGGGGCGCGCCGAAGCTGATGCCCACGTTCATCGGGTTCCCATCGCCCTGGTCGTAACCGATGAAGGCATCGTTGGCATCATTCTCCGGCCGGTTGTTCGCGGTGGCGATGGTCTTCTGGAAATTGGAATCGGAGAGGGTGATGATGTGCCCGGGCCCGGTCCCCAGCGTGGAAAAATTCATCCGGCCTTTGAGGTTGGTACGCAGCCCGCCGTCTCCGTTGGGTTTTACCGCCAGCAGGAACGCTCCCTGCTCGTAAAACACCGACGGAGCCATGGCGGAGTAGCAACTGAGCCACAGCGGCGTCCACCCACCAAGCGAATCGCAATTCGCGGAAATCAGTGCGGGTGCGGTTGATCCTTGCACCCCGACTACGTTCGATGGAGCACTATCCATCCAGGCCCGCGCTCCTGCCAGAACGCTGTTGGAATCCTGGCTTGCGCTCAACACCAGGCTTCCCGGCCAGAAGTCGAGGAGGGGGAAGTAGCTCGGGACGGCCACGCGGTAGGGTTGCAGAGCAGCCTGGGTGTCAGAGAAAGTGCAAACTCTATTTGAGCAGGCTGAGCTGCGGGGAACGTTGGTCAGCACGGCAAAATTCCCGTCGCCGTAGGGCGCCTGCTCGCGCGCCCCCGCAACCGAAGTTACCCGCAGCAGATCGAAGCTGCTGGCGCCGCTGATGTCCGGAACAGTCACGACGATATTACCTGTTCCACTGGTCAGCGCCCTGCCGGCGTACAAGGGGTTTGAGGTCCCATGCCTGGCGTGCCGCGCGACAATGTAGTAGCGGTAATCCGTCTTCCCGGTCCGGGCAAAAAGGGGAAACGATCCATTGGGTGCTTCTCCGCCTTGAATCTTCACGCTGTTGCCCTGGGCGATCACCCCGGCTTGCCCAATCCTGCCCAACGGATTCGCACAGTTGCCAACTTCCTGGTACACGTTGGTCAGATCAAAACCGCCGTATCCGCCGCGCTGCACGCCCGCGCGAACGCCGTATTGCGCGTAGCCCTGAATTACGCTGTCGGAAATCCGCAAAGTGTTGCCGGCCTGCCAGTCAATTCCGTTGCCCCCGCACTGCAAAGAGATATTCAGGTTCTTCAGCCAGCCCACGCCGGGGAAGGTACGGAAGGACCCCGGAGCGTAAATTACGGGATCGCAGACGGCGGCGTCGCAGCGCACGCCTACGTTGCCGAGGCTTGTATCCAGTCCATCCAGCAGGAAGGATTCGTCGTCGTCCACCTGCACGTAGCTGCCAAAGCTTCCGCCCTTCAGCGGGACCCGGGTGGACACGTTGAACAGGCGGGTCTTCTGGGCGTTCACTTCAATGAAGGGCTTTTGACCGTGCGCGATTGTCGGACGCCCGCGGGGATTGATCAGGGTGATGTCCTGATAGGCGTTGGAGTTTGAGGGGTCGCCGACAAAGATGCAGGCGTCGTCCATCCAGCATTCGATGATGGAGCCGGAAAAATCCACGGTCAGGTTGGAAGAGCGAATCGAGATTCGCGCGAACGCCTTCAGTTCTTTCGGCGGCACCACCACCACGCCGGACTGCGGAGTGCCGGGAGGATTGGTGGGTGCATACCGCGCAGCGATGATAGCTTCCTGGAGTCCGCCGGATGCGCTGGAAAGAGTTTCTCCCGCGACATGAGAGCGCTTGCCGGCAAACTGCAGGGTCCCGGGACGGCCGTCTCCGGCGCAGGTTCCGCCAGTGACCTTGGCGGGCTCCGACCTGTTGATGAGCACCCAATACTCGGGCTCGTTTCCCTTTACTCCCGGAGGACAAGAGGGGAGACTAACGGCCCCGGCGCCCGCCTGACCCAGTTCCGCCGCCGGACTCATTGACCAGTCGTATTCGGTTGCGTACTTGATGGGCCGGCCAGGCGGATTTTGGGATACGGCAAGAAGCGGAAGGGCAGCCTCTGAAACGATAAGCAGCCAGAAAGAGAGAGACCTGAAAAATCTGGTCATGGATCACCATCATCTGCGGAATGAGCTCTTAGTGATATCACAGGTTCCAAGGATGAAAAAAAGAGAAGGGTCAAGATTTGTGTTGGCCATTCTTGCTTCCGATCATGACGGCGTCTTGAGTTCGCACCGCAGCTACTCCCTCTCCGGTATAATCGCGTGCTTCGGTAAATCCGGTGACGGCATTCGAGGGGCATGACATGGAGCCAACTGGTTTTCCTGCGAGAGGCAGGCGATGAGCAGAGGATCGCGGGCAGTCGCTTCTCCGCATGTGGTCGGCATCGGGGATTTCCGGCCCTTGGCCCGCCTTCGACTGCCCCGTCCGGTCTTCGATTATCTCGATGGCGGCGCCGACGGCGAAGTCACGCTGCGCGAGAATTGCCGTGTATTTGATGATGTCACGTTCCGTCCGCGTTATGCGGTGCCAGTGTCCGATTGTGATTTGCGGACGCGCGTGCTGGGCTTCGAAGTTTCCTTTCCGGCCCTGTTGGCCCCCGTAGGTTACAGTCGCCTCATGCATCCCGATGGCGAGAAGGGCGCGGCGCGTGCCGCCGGCAGGGCGGGTACGGCTTACATTCTCTCGACCATTTCCGGGCACCGCGTGGAAGACGTCAAGGCTGCATCCTCCGGACCAGTGTGCTTTCAGTTGTACTTGATGGGAGGCCGAGAGGCCTCCGAAGCCGTGATCGAGCGGGCCCGGGTGGCGGGATGCGCCGCCCTGGTGGTCACAATCGACACGCCGGTAGCAGGAATGCGCGAGCGCGACTTCCGCAATGGCATGAAAGAACTGATGGGCGGCAGCCTGCTGTCCAAGATTCCATTTCTTCCTCAAATGCTGGCGCGTCCTGGATGGCTGGTCAGTTACCTGCTCGACGGCGGTCTCTCCCGGCTGCCGAATGTGGTCATCCCAGGCAAGGGTCCCATGGAGCTGATTGATGTTGC
>DATGYF010000519.1:0-6937 GCA_035298145.1 Terriglobales bacterium
CGCCGACCAGAAAGCGATGTTCGAGTCATCGTTCCAGTACGTGCCCTATGTCGAGTGTGGCGTGCCCGGGTCCCGCGAGGAAGCTCCGCTGTGCAAAGATGCCGGAATAAAACACTTTCCTACCTGGCAGTTTGCCGATGGAGAACGTCTGGAAGGCACCCTGCCGCTGCAGACGCTGGCTACGAAGACCGGATGCAGCCTGCCATGATGTCACTCGCCACGCCGCCTCTCAACCGGCGCATTTTGCTTTCAATCGCCCTCCTGGCTGCCGGCGGCGTGCTGGTTTCTTCGGTGTCGCTCTATCATCACTACGGCACCTCGGCGACCTCCTACTGTGACATAGGGGAGAATTTCAACTGCGATATCGTGAACCGCAGCACCTACTCGACCATGGCCGGCATTCCTGTGGCCGCGATTGGCATCATCGGATATCTCGCCACGCTTACGCTGGCGACCATCTATCGCAGCAAGGCAGAGGTTCCGGCAGTATTGGCGGTCGCCTCTCTGGCGGGATTAGGCTTCGCACTTTACCTTACGTACATCGAGGGTTTTGTGCTGGCGGCGTGGTGCGTCTTGTGCTTGTCATCGCTGGCCTTGATTTTCAGCATCGCTGTTCTTTCATCAACCCTGTGGATGCGCAACACTCGGCGGGTCAACTGATTCCTCATGGAAGAAACCACCTTACCTTCAACCTCCGGCAGCGAAGACTCTCCCGATCTAGCGGGAGAGTTGCGTCTGCATGAATTGCAGAGCCGGATTTTCCGCAACACCCGCCTTCTGCGGGTCTGGTTGCCGCCGGGATATAGCGCCCCCGAAAATCAGGACCGGCACTATCCTGTCCTCTATCTCAACGACGGACAGAACCTGTTCGATCCCGCGACGGCGTACATAGGAGTTGACTGGCAGGCCGACGAAGCAGCTGACCGCCTGATTCGCGAAGGCCGGATTCCTCCGCTGATCATCGTGGGCATCGATAACGCACAGAAGGAGCGTCCCAGAGAGTATCTGCCCTACCGCTCGTTTCATCCGCCCATCATGCGGCCCCAGGGCAAGCGCTATCCGGATTTTCTTTTGAAGGAAGTGATGCCCTTCGTTTATCAGCGGTATCGCATTGCCCGCGGCCCGGAGAACACGGGGCTCGGAGGATCGTCTCTGGGTGCAATCATCTCGCTTTATACTGTGCTCGATCGCCCTGGAATCTTCGGCCGTTTACTGCTGGAGAGCCCATCCCTGTATATTTCCAACCACCGGCTCTTGAGAGCCAGCCGCGCCTTCCGGCAATGGCCCGCCAGGATCTTCATGGCAATGGGAACCAGGGAAGTTGGAAACGAAGAACGGGACCGGGAGGTCGTGGAAGATGTTCGCGAGTTGGAACGCGTTCTACGGCGCGCCGGGCAGGGAGCAGACCACTTGCTGGTGAGAATCGACGAGGGCGCCATCCACAGTGAAAAAGAGTGGGCCAGACGATTTCCCGATGCGCTGGTATTTCTATTCGGCGAGTTATTCTGAGTCCAAGTGTCATCCTGAGCGAAGCGACTGCTTCGCAACGCGAAGCAGTCGCGCAGTCGAAGGACCCTACCTGTTTCACAAACCGAAGTTCCTGGGATTTCGAGTCACGATGCGCGGCTACCCACGCTGATCTGCAGCTCATAGGGGTCCTTCGACTCCATTCGCCAGCGAATGGGAAGATTCCGATCAGGATGACAACTTGAGAGATTGTGGATCAGAAATCCGCCAGCTGATCCACAACAGCGCTGTCATGGCTGCCACCGAAAGCTGCAGGTGGGTCATCCGCGCTAACGGTCCCGCCAGAAATAACAGATAGCAGAGATACACGAGCTGCTGAATCCGCAGCGCGACTGGCTGTTCGCGATGCGCTAGCGCCCAATCGCCGAGCAGCAGAAACGCCGGGGCCAGAATCACCAGGTCATAAACGGTCAAATGTGGAGAGACAAGGACCGTGGCAAGCAGCAAAGCCGAAAAGCGAATGGATAACGGCGCTTTCCGCCGCCAGGATCCAACTGCCAGGACGAGGATGCCCAGAGCACAGATCGCATACAACCCAAACCCGACACGCGGCCACGGCAAGAGCAGAGACCAGAATGAACGCAGCGAGTGCGTCTGGTAGAGGCGAGGCTCAAGCAGCGGCAAGACTTCACCCAGATGCGTCAGCGCGTGGAAGTAAGTACGCATGACCTCGCTGCCGTAGAGCATCCAGGCCGCAGCCAACTGGATTGACCCAGCCGCCACCGCGCCCGCCAGCACCTTCCACTCGTGCGCGAACACGAAGACGACCGCGGCGGCCAGCCCCAGTTGGGGTTTGAAAATGAGCGATCCAATGGCCAATCCTGCGAGCAGTGGCTGATTGCTCCGCAGGGCGAGATAAGCCAGCGTGAAACACAAGAGCGCGAGACCGGAAGTCTGTCCCCAGGCCAGCAAATGAAAAAATCCCGGAAAGGCAATCGCCAGGATGAGAATTGTCGAGCGATATGCCTGAAGACTCGGACAACTCTTCCACACCGCGTGGCAGCAGAAGGCATAAATCAGAACGTTTACCGCCAGCCACGCCGTGAGCGCCCAGCCGTAAGGCAGCCGTGCGAACGGCGCGAAGAACAAAGACAGCTGCGGTCCGTAAAGCGGCACGTACAGACTATCCGGCGCTTGCGCCACCAACTCCCGCGCCAGTTCGGCCTGCGCCCGCAGGTTGTAGAGCAGATCTCCGCGGCCCCGCAAGGCGAGGGTCCCCAGGGTGTAGAAATGCAGGAAATCCGTTCCTTTAACTAGGCCGTTGCGGTCGAGCAATCCTGGCGCGGACATATCCACCGCATAGACGGTCCAGAGACAGACAGCCAGCAGGAGGCCGTGAATACGCACTCGCCCGGCCGTGAGCCACGAATCAATATTCATGGCTCCAACCTTGGCGGCGACTGGTCTCCATTCAAGCGCCACACCTGCCGGTCGTGAAAGTAGGTCAGCAATTCCTGATTATCGCGGGTGCCCATATCGCGGGCCCAAACTACTTTTGCGCCGTCGATGTCCGCTGCGTTGTAAACCCATTCCCAATCCACATCATGGTGCGGACCGTAGCTTACGAGCACCAGATGACGCCCCGGAGTGGCCTCCAGTTGCCGCACGATCGCCACGCGATCCAAATTGCCGCGCGGCCATGCCGGTTCGATCTGAGTGTGGGCCGCGGCCGCGCCAACTCGCAATAGAACCATGGCACACGCGATCGCCGGAATGGCTCGCACCAGGGCGACCCCGGTCTGTTGTCCGCGCCGGCGCCACAGCCGTAGATGACGCATCGATTGCAGCACCAGAAGATAGATAAGGCCCGTCGCCGGAGCTACGTAGTGCGGCATGGTCCATGTTTCGACAGCCAGGCCGAGCAGGAAAAACGCTCCGGCAATAAGAGGAAAGCGCATTTTCCTGTCGCGCCAGAGCCAGGGGAAAGCCAGCAGCGGGATTGTGAACAGCGGTCCGCAATAGAACTTCCACGAACCCACTACCTTGTCCCATGTGAGGCTGGCGGCGCCGCCCAGGGTGCGGTATTCCTCGAAGCGGGCCAGTTCCCAGCGATAGAAGTCACGCATCACCTCGTGCCGGTAAGCCGGTTCGGGCCGCGGTGACTCCCAGAGGAAATACGGGGCCGTCGCGTAGGTTTCACGATTGACCTGGTAAGTCATGCGGAAGGGACTGCCCGTGACGCGCCAGTAGTAATAACCCATGCCCGCTCCGCTGGCGGCAAGAACGAGAACCATGGGCAGCCCGACGCGGCTGAACGAAACCGAAAATGCCGGATGTGATTTGCCAAACATCCAGATCGCCAGCGCGGCCGCAATCGGCAGGCTGAATATCAATCCTTCATATGGCCGGCTGTTGGCCAGCAGGGCAAGGCCGATGGCCATGATGACGGCATCGGTCACGCGCGCTCTCTTCTTCATGCGAGGGAACGCTCCCAGCACCAGCGCCCCGCCCAGAGCAACCACCGACCCGCTCCAGTAACCATTCATCCAGTAGGTGAGAATACCCAGGCGCAGCACCGCCAGCATTCCGCCGAGGAGAGCCCAGCCGGGAGGCATCCATCCCTGCAGCATCCAGGTGATGGCCGAGCACATCAGCGCGGTGATGATCAATTGGCCTATCCACGGATGCCCGAGCCGCTCGCCGGCCGCCAGCACCAATCCCTGCGCCGGCGGGTACATCGACATATAGGTCGGCTGTTGAATGATGTGGAAGCTCTCGAAGTGTATCCACATAGGATGGGTAGGATTGGTCACGCGCCCATGCGCGAAGGTATCGGCGGCAAGCAGATAACTGAATTCATCATTCCAGCGGGGCGCTGGAATTCCGAGGACGGGGATCAAAGACACGCGAAGGGCAACCACCAGCAGCCCGACCACAACGAGGGAGAGAATTTTGCGCCGTGCCAGCCGTCGAAAACGGCCTTCCACATGCTCAAAGCCGGCCAGCCGTCTCCTGGCGCCGCCGGCGCTGCGTGAACCAAAAAAAATTATCGCCAAAGCGGCGATAACCAGGATCAACTCGATGATCTGAATCAGCGAAGGAGCGAGGCGGGCATAGAATCCGGCCATGTTCATTCGGGCGTCGGACCTCGGACGTCAGGTCTTGTAGCGCCGGCGTCTCGCCGGCTGTCAGGCGGGCGTCCCGCCTGCCTACGGGGTGACCGCTCGCCGACATCCGAGGTGCGAGACCCGACGTCCGATGCCGGACGTCCGACGCCGCTTACTTCTCCACCGCCACCTTGTCCGCAGTCAGCTTGTCGAGAATGCCGGACGCCACATCGATCGTCTCCTGGTCAACCGTGCGGTTCTTGGCGATGGCGTCGGCCAGGGGCACGGAGACGATCTTGTTGCCGCGCAGCGCCGCCATGCAACCGAATTCATTGCGATGCACCATGTCGATCGCCCCCAGGCCATAGCGCGTGGCCAGCATGCGGTCAAAGGCGCTGGGTGAGCCGCCGCGCTGCACATGTCCCAAAACGACGGTGCGGGTTTCGAAATTGGTGCGCCGCTCAATTTCGCGCGCCAGTATGGCGGCGATTCCGCCCAGCCGGGCATGCCCGAATTCATCTTTGCCCATATCGACCACGATGGGCGCTCCATGAGTGGGATCAACATCAGTGGAAAATTTCGCGCCTTCCGCCACCACCACAATGCTGAAGTAGCGGCCGCGCGCGTGCCGCAAACGGATGGTTTCCGCGACCTTGTCCACGTCGAATGGTATTTCAGGAATTAGAATGACGTCGGCGCCGCCGGCAATGCCGCTGTACATGGCGATCCAGCCCGCATCCCGCCCCATCACTTCCACCACCATTACGCGGTTATGCGCTTCGGCCGTGGTGTGCACCCGGTCAATCGCTTCGGTGGCGATGTTCACCGCGGTATCGAACCCGAAGGTGAAGTCGGTGCCGGCGAGGTCGTTATCGATGGTCTTGGGGACGCCTACCACGTCAATGCCTTTTTCGTGCAGTTGCTGGGCGACAGAAAGCGTGTCGTCGCCGCCGATAGCGATCAAAGCTTCGATCTTGTGTTTCTTCAGCGTGGCCATGCATTTTTCCAGGCCATCTGCCTTCTTCGCCGGATTGGTGCGGGAAGTGCGCAGGATAGTGCCGCCGCGGGGAAGTATTCCGCCCACACTGGAGAGATCGAGCGGCATGCTCTTGTCTTCGACCAGCCCGCGCCAGCCCTCGAGAAAGCCCACAAATTCGTCTTCGTAGTGAAAACAGCCTTTACGCACCACGGCGCGGATCACGGCGTTCAACCCTGGGCAGTCGCCGCCGCCGGTGAGTATGCCAACTTTCATTGCCTGCTCCTCATCGTTTGCAATATGGTGCTCCGGCGTTCCCGCGCGGCCGAGCCGACGCGAAACACGGGATACACTTCTGCTGTAATCGCTTGCAACGGAACATAAAGATTAACATTAAATGGTGCATTTTTGTGCCACAGACCACGTGGGGACAGCCGCCCTCGGCTGTCCGGCGGAGCAAGGCTCCGCTTGCAATCTCACCGGCAAGCGTTGTCGAGCTTTGCTCCAGCGGACCGCCGAGGGCGGCTGTCCCCACGCAGTCTGAGCCTTAGCAGAATCTCTCTTGCCGATTGCGCCCCGCCGCAGGATTCGCCACAATATCTCGGCAAACCTCATGTCGAAAACTTTGAGCATCCTGATCTGGCTGGCGATCGCTGTTCTGGGCGCGCTGGCTCTCGCCACGATTGCGTTACATCGCGGCGAACAAATCAATGCTATGTGGCTGGTGGTCGCAGCGGTCTGCACCTATGCGGTGGGCTACCGCTTCTACAGCAAATTCATCGCGGCCAAAGTTCTCACCCTCGATGCCCTGCGCGCCACCCCGGCCGAACGCCTGGAGAACGGCCGCGACTTTGTTCCCACCAACAAATGGGTGGTCTTCGGACATCACTTCGCCGCCATCGCCGGGCCCGGACCTCTGGTCGGCCCGGTGCTGGCAGCGCAATTCGGATATCTTCCCGGAACCCTCTGGATACTGGCCGGCGCGGTCTTCGGTGGCTGCGTGCAGGATTTCGTGATCCTGCTGTTCTCGGTGCGGCGCGATGGCAAGTCGCTCACCGAAATGGCGCGCGATGAAATCGGCCGCCTGGGCGGACTGGTGGCCTACCTCGCGGTCATCAGCATCATCGTGATCCTGCTCGCGGTTTGCGCGCTGGTCGTAGTCAACGCGCTCAAGGCCAGTCCTTGGGGGACCTTCACCATCGCGATGACCATTCCCATTGCGCTTCTGATGGGCGTGTATCTGCGTACCCTGCGGCCGGGCAAAGTGCTGGAGACTTCGGCCCTGGGTTTCGTGCTGGTGATGCTCGCCATCTGGGGCGGACAGTGGGTTTCGCAGACCCCTTCGGTTGCCACCTGGTTCACCTTCTCCGGCCCGGCGCTGGCGATT
>DATGYF010000520.1:0-3679 GCA_035298145.1 Terriglobales bacterium
GCCACGGTCGCATTCCTCAAGTTCTGGAAGCCGAAGAAAATCTGGCGATTCGACTATGACGAAAAGACAAGGCCGGCAGCATCGCCGGCGAAAGGGATCGCCGACTCCTTCGGCGGTGAGTGGAGGGCGGAGGATTTCGACGAAAACCTGGCGGTCCGCTCTTATCCATTCGCCAAAGTCCTGAAAGCCTGGATGCCATTCGCGATTTTGTCGGTCGTCGTGCTGGTCTGGGGCCTGCCTGCAGTCAAGTCGGCATTGAACCAGGCCACAACTCCAGCGTTCCGGGTCGTGCAGGCAGATGGCAAAGTGCGGCCGGGCCCTCCGGGCTGGGACGTACCCTATCTGCACAATGCGGTATATCGGGCCGCTCCAGTGGTGGACAAGCCGGCCCCGGAAGCTGCGCGCTATGACTTTAACTGGCTGTCAGCGACCGGCACAGGGTGTTTTATAGCAGCTATTATTTCGGGCCTGCTGCTCGGTCTTTCGCCGTCCCAACTAGGAAAGACTTTCTGGCACACGCTGCTGCGCATGCGACTGGCGGTGACCGCCATCTCGTTCATGCTGGGGTTGGGCTTCGTCACCCGCTATTCCGGGCTGGATGCCGTGCTGGGCCTGGCGTTTACTCGCACCGGCTGGGCGTATCCATTCTTCGGCACGTTTCTGGGATGGCTCGGCGTGGCATTGACCGGGAGCGACACGTCATCCAACGCGCTGTTTGGAAGCCTGCAACGCATCACCTCGCAGCAACTCGGCATCGATCCTGTGCTGATGTGCGCCGCCAACAGCGCGGGCGGCGTAATGGGCAAAATGGTGGACGCGCAGTCCATCACCATCGCAACCGCTGCTACCAACCAGGTGGGGAATGAAGGCGTCATTTTTCGTTTTGTAGTGTGGCATTCGGTGGCGCTGGGCGCGATCGTTGGAACCATCGTGATGCTGTACGCCTATGTGTTCCCTCATCTCGTGCCCCACGGCCTGACCTTCGTGAAGTAACAGACCACGTGGGGACAGCTGCCCTCGGCTGTCGTGGTCGAGCATCGCTCGACTCTTCCAATTGGATGAGAAATTTGTCAGTTCAGGAAAATTGCAAAACAACTAGTCGAGCTTTGCTCGACCGGACAGCCGAGGGCGGCTGTCCCCACGTGATTCTTCCTGATAATCTCAAGGGAGACTTGGGAGACCGCCAGCCGTTGCCGCCGATCATCAATGTTCAGGAAATTTCGAAGGCCTTTGGAGCGAATCCGCTCTTTCAGAACGTGTCTTTTACGGTCACGGACGGCGACCGGATCGGACTGATTGGCCCGAACGGCTCCGGCAAATCTACTCTGCTGCGAATTCTGGCCGGCACCGAAGAGCCGGACAGCGGGGAAGTGGCCTTCCGAAAACGGCTCCGCGTCAGTTATGTGGAGCAGGATTCCAGATTTGAGTCCAGAGCGACGGTGCGGTCGGTGGCTGAAAACGCCATGGAGCGGGGCGCCGTCCACGTCACCGAACGAGGGACGCGCTTTGCGGAAACCCTGGGCCGCGCCGGTTTTGAAGACCTCGACGCCGAAGCCGCGGCCCTTTCCGGAGGCTGGCAGAAGCGGCTGGCGATCGTCGAGGCGCTGGTTCAGGCGCCCGATATTCTGCTGTTGGATGAACCCACCAACCATCTCGACCTGGAGGGAATCGAGTGGCTTGAAGAGCTGCTGGCGCAAGCCGCATTCGCCAGCGTGATCGTAAGTCACGACCGCTATTTTCTGGAGAATATTGCCACAGACATGGCGGAGCTGAGCCGGGTGTATCCCGATGGCATTCTTCGAGTGCGGGGAAACTACAGCACCTTCCTGGAGAAGAAGGAAGAATTTCTGCATGCCCAATCGAAGCGGCAGGAAGCGCTGGAAAACCTGGTCCACAATGAGATTGAGTGGCTGCGCCGCGGCGCCAAGGCCCGCACCAGGAAGTCCAAGGCGCGCATCAGCAAAGCCGGTCAGCTGATGGACGACCTCGCCGACCTGAACGTCAGAACGCGCACGGCCACCGCGCAAATCGATTTTTCGGCAACCGAACGAAAGACCAAACGGCTGATCGAATTGGAAGATGTGGCTTACCAGATCGAAGGCCGCGCGTTATTCGAGAAGCTCAATTTTGTGATCACCGCCGGCATGCGGGTGGGGCTGGTGGGGCCGAATGGCAGCGGCAAAACCACTTTGCTGCGGCTGTTGCGCGGAGAGTTGACCGCCGCCGCCGGCGAGATTCGCCGGGCGGAGTGGCTGCGCATCGTGTACTTCGACCAGACCCGCGAGCTTGATTCGAATGTGACCCTGCGTCGCGCGCTGGCGCCGGAGGGCGATTCGGTGATCTATCAGGACCGGGTGATTCACGTGGCCTCGTGGGCGGCCAAATTCCTGTTCAGCGGGAAGCAACTCAATCAGCCTGTGGAGCGGCTTTCCGGCGGGGAGCGGGCGCGGGTGCTGATCGCGCAACTCATGCTTCAACCGGCCGATGTGCTGCTGCTGGATGAACCGACCAACGATCTCGACATTCCAACGCTCGAAATCCTGGAAGAAAGCCTGCTCGAGTTCAAGGGATCGCTGGTGCTGGTCACGCACGATCGCTACATGCTCGATCGCGTTTCCACCATCGTTCTGGGTCTGGATGGACGCGGCGACGCGGAAAGTTTTGCCGACTACTCACAATGGGAGGTCTGGCAGGCGGAAGGAAAGGAATCGGCGAAGAGCTCTACGCGTTCCACTTCTCGCTCAGAGAGCGCTGAAGGAAGAACTCCGGCGAAGACCAGGCTTTCGTATCTTGAGGCGCGGGAATACGCGAGCATCGAAGAGCGCGTCGCGGCGGCCGAAGAACTATTGCAGGCCAAACGCGAGCAACTGGAAGACCCTGCGATTGCCAGCGACGGTCCGCGCCTTTTGAGCGCGCACGCCGAGATGGAAGAAGCGCAGGGCCAGGTTGACGAACTCTATCGGCGCTGGGCGGAGCTGGAGAAGAAGAAAGGGTAAGGTTGGAATCGGAAGTCCGTGATTCGCCGGTGGCACGCCGCGGATCAGAGCGTGCGCCAACTCTAAGTTTGACATTGCCGGTGCTTCCGAATCAGGCTCGAAGCGAGAGCATCTTTTTTTTCTTAACCCCGAAGCAGCGCGAACGCGATGATCGTTTCTCCCTTCGCGCCTGTGGTCTGCTCGAGTTCTTTCAGCAGGGCCTCTTCGAGGTTGTCGGGGTCGGGATGCATTTCAGAGGCGATCACTTCTTCTTCCGTGGCGCCGACAAAACACAGCTCGCAGTGTCCCAGATCGTTCTCCGACGTTAGAGCCGGCCCGAAGGTGCGACAAATTACAGGGCGGGATTCATAGAGTTCACAGGTGCCCTTTGCCGGGTCGAGCACGGGACAGGGTTCGCTGTTGCCATACTCGTCCCAGTGCTTGCAGGCTTCGTCCGAGTCGTCGTCATTCAGCAACCCGGTGGAGACGTCGCCGGGAAAATCGGGAGAGAGTCGCGCGACGGAAGCACGTGCCCGTTCGAGGATGCGATCCGCACGCTGCGGATCTTTCTGTTTGAGGTCCGCCAGGCCTTTTCTCAGGCGGATGGCGTCGAGTTGATTAATGGCAAACACTCCCACGCAACATTGCGAGCAGCCCGGCCGGCAAGCCAGCCACTGGCGGCTCTTCTGGAAAGCATCGTCCAG
>DATGYF010000521.1:0-12213 GCA_035298145.1 Terriglobales bacterium
CCGAGTAAGAATCCAAACCTGGCTGTGCTCAATTTCTTTTTCATTGGTGCCACTCCTTATCGAGTCAGTTGACCTGCGTTGAATTTCGCTTCAGGAGATTGAATCTGGTTCGTTCGAGAATCTGTTTTGGTGACTCCGCCACGCCGGCTAGGAATAGTTCACGGCGTGCGCGAGCCTCCGATGCTGGTGCCTTCGGCCTTGCGCGAAAAAACGTCACCTGACGCTTTTCGCGCCGGTGCAAGTGCAATGCGAAAATTGGATACTGCCCTTGGGTTCGGTACTAGACGAAGGAAAACAACTATTCGCCTCTGGAAGTTGCGATTCCGAACGGGCTGGAAATACATCTTCGGAGCGACGCCACGGATTCTGACTCTAAGGGTTGAGGAAGTCAACGCAAATTGTAGGAAGTCGTTCTGCCAATCCTCAGCGCTCCTGCGGACTCGTTTCTGGAGTCTGCGTGACTCTCTGGGAGGAAAGATCCGGATCGGCTTCGTTCAACCTGGCTTCGAAGTCTGGGCGTGCCCGGTCGAGGAGCGAGGCAGACGCAGTGCTTCAAGCCTCAGGTGAAGCTGCCGATGCTAACTCAATGAGAACAGTCGAGCACAACTTTGCCGAACATCCGGCTCTTCTCCAGGTATTCGTGTGCGGCGCGAATTTCTTTCAGGGGGAAAACCCGATCGACCACCGGCTTCAGGCGTCCGGCAAAGACATGGCCCAGCACCTCGCGCAACTCCGCCACCGTACCCATGTAGGAACCGAGAAGCGAGAGCTGGCGTGAAAACAAAAAACGCAAATCGATGCTGGCAGCAAATCCGGTGGTGGCGCCGCAGGTGACCAGGGTGCCGGCGGGCTTGAGACATTTCACGCTTTCGTCCCAGGTGGCGGAGCCCACGTGCTCGATGACGATGTCCACGCCTTGCTTGTTTGTGATTTTGCGTACTTCTTCAGAAATCTTCTGCTGGTAATGGTCGATGCCATGGTCGGCGCCGAGCTCTCGAGCCTTCTCCAGTTTCGTTTCGTCGCCTGCGGTGGTAATCACGCGGGCGTTAAATAATTTCGCAATCTGGATGGCAGCAATGCCCACACCGGAGCTCGCGCCCAGCACCAGCACAGTCTGTCCGGGACGAATATGGGCCCGCCCCACCAGCATGTGCCATGCGGTGGTGAAAACCAGCGGCAGGCTGGCGGCCTGATTGAAGTCCAGGCTATCCGGAATCGGGATTAGGTTCACGGCAGGCACAGCGATCAGCTCACAATTTCCGCCGTCCACGCGGTTGCCCAGCACGGTAAACTCCGGGCACAGGTTCTGAAGTCCGGCGACGCACGTGGCGCAGTGATTGCAGAAATGCATTGGAGCCAGCAACACTCTCTGCCCCGGTCTGAAGCCGGTGATGTACTCTCCCACCTCGGCAATCTCACCGGAGATATCCGCCCCCAGAATGTGGGGCAAGGTCACCCCGGGCAGGCCTTTACGGATCCAAAGGTCGATGTGATTCAGGGCACAGGCCTTGATCCGGACCAGAACCTGGTCCTGCCGCGGCCTGGGATCGGGCACGTCTTCGTAGCGCAGAACTTCCGGACCACCGAACTCGTGGATGCGGACGGCCTTCATGGCTCCTCCGATAGGAAGCCAAACTATCACAGGCGTATCTAAAGAGTCCCATTTCAGCACAGTGGCAATGTTCACAGATCACAGACAGCGACTTGATGCTTCGACTAACGTCACGTCTGACATGCCGGAGCCTGGAGGGCGTTGCCAGTGGGTACTGGACACGGCCTGTCACGCCAGAGAGTGGTCCAATCAGCCACTGCGGTTCAAATCCGCCGCCCTCCGCGGCGACCACTCCCATAGTAAGCTTGACAACTTCGAAGCGCGGCGCGACGATATAGGTGACAGGCCGTGTCTCTTTAGTACCGCTGGTGAAACGCCAGCAGCCCCGGAGTGATGATCCGGGGTTTTTCTTTGCTCAATCATTGCGGTAGTGAGCCAACAGGTTTCGTTGGAAACGTCTGCGTGACGGCTCCCGATTGCGCCCTCTTGTACCGCGCAAGGAAATTGAGCACGCGGGACCAAAATTCGTCGGGAGCAATCCCCGCCGCACCGCAGTGCCCTGCTCCCGGCACCAGCCACAGCTGGGCATGAACGGGGTCCGCCTGAGCCAAAGCGAGCGCGTGCCAAGGCAGGATGTTGATGTCGTCCTCGCCATGGATTAGCAACACCGGTACGATCGAGGACCTCACCGCATCAACAGGATTTGCTCGCCGTAGATCTATGCCATACCGCCAACGGGCGTAGAGAAGACCCAGTTCGGCGGGCAGGAGTCCGACCGTTCTTCCGACAATGCGCTCCAGACCGAAGCGACCAGCTCCCACGAAATAGCCTTCCCGATCGTAGGCAACGCTGCGGAAATCAGAGAAAGCAGACTCGGCAAACGATCGCGCAAAACCGAGACTCGGAGCGCAAGCTTTCCAATACGAGGGCGGCCCCCATCGATTCACCAAAGCCGTCCACGCAGGTGGCGCCTTTGCCGTAGAGCCAGTCAACCCACCGGTGAATGTCGTCGCCTTCGCGTAGGCCGTAGGTTGCAACCGAGCCGCCCGACTCGCCGTGAGCTCGCGAATCGGGCAACAGAATGCGATAGCCTTGGCGGAGGAACGCCTGCCCATAACCCGCGACACCACCACGATTGTCCCCAATTCCGTGAAGCAGAATGATCGCCTGGCCGTTTTGATGTTCGGGCACGCTATACCAGGCATGCAATTCGACATTATCGGCGGCTTGAATGACCACGGGCTGCAAGTCGGCACCGTAAGGCGCGTACATAGCGGCGATGCGGGCTTTCGGGGGCAAGGGTAGGCGCCAAGGGTGCAGCGTCAGCTGGACCATCACAATGGCCGCCAGCAGCGATAAAGAGACGTAAATTGCAACGGCTGTAACTGCGAGTTTGGCCGGACGGCGCATTTGAGAACCCCACCAGATATGAAACGCTACGTCCGTCTCGTTTGTTCCTGTGAGACTCCCAATGATTGACTTACCCTGTTAACCGACTGATAATCAAGCTGCAATGGACATCTACGAGGAGATCGTCAAGCTGCGGCAGGAGGGGCGGCGGGGGGCGGTGGCCACCATTGTCAACGTGCGCGGGTCGATTCCCTCTTTCAAGACTGCCAAGATGCTGGTGCGCGACGATGGCTCCATCGTGGGCACGATTGGCGGCGGGTGCGTCGAGGCCGAAATATGGCAGGCAGCGCGTGAAGTGATGGAAAGCGAGAAGCCACGCACCCTGACTTTCAACCTCAACCAGGATCCCAAGTACGATACCGGGCTGGTCTGCGGCGGCACCCTCGACATTTTCGTGGAGCCGGTTCTACCTCCAGCATCACTTTATATTTTCGGCGCAGGTCACGTGTCTATAAATCTTTATAAGATTGCGAAAAGTGCAGGGTTCGATGTGACCGTGGTGGACGACCGCGAAGCCTACGCCAATCGCGAACGCTTCCCCGAAGCCAAAGAAGTGATCGCGGAGAATTTCGACCTGGCACTGGCGCGGCTTGCCCCCAATGAGTCTTCCTACCTTGTGATCGTCACCCGCGGGCATCGCGACGATATGCGAGTGTTGCGCTGGGCGGTGCAGACCCCAGCCCGTTACATCGGGATGATCGGTTCAAAGCGCAAGACCATCACCATCTTCCAGGAGTTGACCAAGGAAGGCCTTGCGGCCGAACTGTTCGATCGTGTGCATGCCCCGGTCGGACTCGACATCGGAGCGGTTACGCCAGAGGAAATCGCAGTCGCGATCACCGCCGAACTGATCGCAGCGCGACGCCACGTGGAGCGAGAGTTGCCGCACATGAGCTGGTTTCATTCACGCAAACGAGAGACGGCTGATCCAGCGGCCGAGGAAATGGAAGAATCGGAAGAGGAGGTTTAACTGGAGGGCTCGGGTCCAGCTTCGCCGCCCAGAGCTTCCCCGAGTTCTTTTCATGCATCTAACTGCCCAAGGTAATTTAGAGGTTCGAGTTGAAAGCATCAGGGCTTACCATCGCCATCTGTCTTGTGCTTTTTGCACCGGCTTTAGTCTCCGCCCACACACCGCCGTCGGGCGCAACCCTCACCGCAAACCCGGTCTTCCAAAAGAACTGCGCAAAGTGTCACGGTAAGACCGCCCAAGGCCGCCACTTCGGTGGGCCATCGCTGACTTCGGAAAAAAGCACGGCCATGTCCGCCGCGGACCTACGCACCGTCCTCACTAACGGCAAAGGCCGCATGCCCAAATACGCCGGCAAGCTAAAGTCGGAGGAAATCGACACGCTGGTCGAGCAAATCAAGGCCTTGAGCAAGCGATAAACGGACCTAGCGAGGTGCAGGCCAGGGACTCGGCCCTCGAGCGTTCAGGTCAATATCGACTGTCTTTTCCACTCGCAGGATGAAAGTGCTCGGATCCTTCAATCCCCACTTTACGTAGGGCACCGCGAAGTGGACGGCCAGACTCCAATGATCGGGCGCGAGTTCAACCTGCGCGGGAACTGTGATTTCGTGCTCGACGCCAAGGATTCCGAACATGCCGTGCACCTGCACGGCAGAGCGCCCGGACGCCAGTACTTTCCCGTCCACCCGGTCGGGGCGAAAAGTCACCTCGGGATAACGAACGCTCTGGAGAATCTCCTTGTGCATCTTGCGATCCCGGCCGGTGCTGCCGCTGTTTCCGCTGGGCGCGTCCACCACGAGCTCGCCGCTGATTGAGTTGGTGGCGGGATCGAAACGGACCTGGCCAGTTTTCAGCCTGAAACTGCCGTGCACGGTGTGCAGCACGTCGCCGAGAGTAAAATTCACCGTGGTCTGCGCCGGATCGAAGTTCAGCGTGGCCTCCTGCGCCTGTCCCCACGCGAGCGCGGCAGCCAGGAGAAAGAAAACAGGGATACTTCGTCTGATCATTGTCTTCATGGAGCAAGCAGTCCTATCCACTGAAAACCTGCCATGCCAGTGAAAGCCCATTCGCCGCAAAGTCCACCAGCGACAGCGCGCCGACGTGCATGGCCAGCATACGGCCAAACAGCCGCTGGTCGGAACCGAAAGCACGCATGACTCGCTGCCGGAATGAAGTCTTCCAGTCTAAAGTCAGCATAAGTCGGGCCATCAGTGTGGGACGCTGGGCCAGCGCCCGGTGCAGATGCTGATAACGTTCCAGACTGCCTGCCGCGAAACACTCGGCCAGCACCTCCGCCTGGCGAAACGAAAGGCACAAGCCTTCGCCGGTAATGGCATCGACGGTCCCGGAAGCGTCCCCGACCAAGGCAACACAGCCTCGGTGCACCCGATGCAATTTGCGGGTTGCGGAAATCGCGCCCCGCTCCAGGGATGAGGGTTCAGCATGGCGCAGTCGCGACATAAGCTCCGGAAAGGCTGGCAAAGCCGCATCCAGGCGCATATGCGGATCGCGGGAGATCAGGGCTACGCAGATTTCATCCACCGCAACCGGAGTGACATAGATCTGGCACCTCGGGCCCCAGTGCAGTTCCATGCAGTCACTCCAGGGGGAAATGCGGTAATGCCGGCGGAAAGCGAAGCGCGTCCGATCATAGTGGTACCGGTCGAGGCCTGCCCATTGACGGAGCAGCGAATGACCGCCATCCGCACCCACCACCCACCGGGAGCGTACCATGTGCCCGCCGAGCAGCACCCCCTCGGGATGTAAATTAGTCACTGGAGTTTGCCACAGCAGAGTAACTCCCACCGCCTCCGCTCTCGCGACCATAATGCGGTGAAGCACAGTCCGGCGCACTCCGATGCCGTTACCGTCGGGGAAGCTCGCCTCCACGCTCAGATCGCCGCTGACGAAACGGATTCCTCGGAAGGGATGGGCCATCTCCGCGGGAATGCCGATCCCCAACTTTTCCAGCGCTGCGCGACCATCGGGCATCAGGCCTTCACCGCACGGTTTGTCGATAGGCGGCTGAGTCCCGTCTGCCACCACTACCTCGAAACCGCGCTGACGCGCCGCGATGGCCGTAGCCAAACCAGCGGGCCCGCCGCCAACTACGAAAACATCTGTTGTTTTCACCATGACAGTAACGACGAGCCTCGGTCCCAGCGTCCCGGGCGCCAGCCGGTGATGTTTTCATCCCTTCTTCCACCACCGACGCCGGACGATGAGCTGCAATCTCCCTCAGGCAATTCCACAGGAAGCGTCGAACTGACCATCGCTGCGTTGGATCAGACGCTGATTGCTCTCCGCGCCAGGCCAAGAGCTTCAGACCAGAACGAACCGGAGTGATGGGCAAGTTCCACAACATCGCGGACCGCGCGGACAAACTCGGCGAGCTGCGGGGCAGTGACCACCAAGGGAGGAGCGACCTTCAGCACCATGAAGTCGTTTCCACAAATCTGGGTCAGGATTCCGCCATCACGGAACAGGCGCATGACAAGAATCTGTCCGAACATAGCAGGATGGATCCTGGCAAACGCCTCGAATGGCGCCCGCAGCGTAAAGCTTCGCGGAGCGGTGAACTCAATACCCAGCAAAAGGCCTTTGCCTCGAACCTCCCTCACCATCTCGTAACCGGAGAGAGCTTCGGCCAGTTGCCGTTGCAGGTCCATACCCATTTGCACAGCGCATTCTCCGAGGCCTTCGTCTTCCAACACATCGAGGGTTGCCAGGCCGGCGCGCATGGAGAGGCTGTTTTCACCGAAGGTGGAGGCGTGGACAATCGAGCGTTTGAAGGAGCTGAACACGGAGCTGTGCACGGCGTCCGACATGAGCACCGCGCTCACCGGGACCAGGCCACCGCTCAAGGCTTTCGCCAGCACCACAATGTCGGGCGTGATACCAAAATGGTGTGACGCCAGGAACGGGCCGGTGCGAAACATCCCAGTCTGAACTTCGTCGGCGACCAGGAGTGACCCGTAGCGTCGGCACAGGTCTTGTGCCCCCTTAAGGTAGTCTTGCTCAGGCACACGAATGCCGCCTTCCGCCTGGATCGGCTCCACGAAGAACGCGGCGTGGCGCCTGGTCGCCAGTTCTTTTTCGAGAGCTGCGAGGTCGCCGAAGGGTACCGTCACTGTTTCGGGAAGAAGCGGCCCGAAGCCCTTGCGCCAATACTCACCGTTCATCAGGGACAGTGCGCCACAGGTCAGGCCATGGAAGGCGCGGTCGCTGGAGAGCAAACCAACGCGTCCGGTGAAAGCTCGCGCGAACTTGATTGCGGTTTCGACACCTTCGCTTCCTGAACTGGCGAAAAACACTTTGGAAAGCCCGCCGCCCGCCAGGTGGCAAAGCCGCTCCGCCAATTCACCGGCCGGTTCGGAGGCATTACTCTGCAGCATGACGGGCCCCGACTTGTCCAACTCTGCTTTGAGAGCTGACAGAATTGCCGGGTGGTTGTGACCCGTATTGTGAACGCAATAGCCCGAAAGGAAATCGAGGATCCGGCAGCCATCCGCGGTGAACAACTCCGCTCCCACGCAACGTTCATAGCTCAGATTCATCTCGAGCAATCTGAGCAGCTTGACCCATTGAGGATTTACGTGGTCACAATAGGCACCTGTGGCCAGTCTTTCAGCCGTTAGCATAGTCGACATTCTTTGCTCTTGATCTGGTTGTGATGCAGCTCGTTGCAGGCTTGGTTGCTAGAAGTTCGAGCGCGCCAACACAATTGGTCCAATTTCGTGGCAATTAGGGACAAATAATCTGAATCTCAGCGATGTCCATTGCGCCAGGATCCAGACCGTCATTTACACCGGCCATCGCGCTTCGGCACCTGTCGCAGGACCGAAGTCTTTCTCATTCCTGCGATTCAGCTCTCGTGGAGCGACAATATTTGCTATCTTCCTTACATGAGCCGGGCGCCCAGTTGGTGCGGAGTCATATTGGCGGCGGGTGAATCTTCGCGCATGGGATCGGACAAGGCGCTGCTGCCCTGGCCTCCGGCGGCGAAAGGCATGCCCTATTCCGGGGAGACATTCTTGTCGGCTGCGATTCGTTCCCTGAGTTCCGCTGACCAGGTGGTTGTCGTCGTCGGAAATAATGAGCGTGAACTGGCCCCCGTGGTGTATGCGGCTGGCGGTGCGCTGGTGCGAAACCCGGCCCCGGAGGGTGGCCAGTTCAGCTCTCTGCGCGTCGGGTTGCAGGCCGTGATGGATATGGGGCGGGACGCCGCGATGATCACACTGGTAGATCGTCCGCCGGCGAGCCCCGCGGCGCTGGCCAAATTGCGAGCTGCATTTGAAGCCGCGACTTCTGAAATCTGGGCGGTCGTGCCGGAATACGACGGGCGCCATGGACATCCCTTCCTGGCCGGGCGCGAAATGATCGAGGTATTTCTCAAGGCTCCCGCAACCGCGACCGCAAGGGATATCGAACATCAGCACCAGCAGCACGTGCAGTACGTTTCGGTGGACGATCCGCATGTCGCCATGAATGTGAATACACCCGAGGACTACGCGGCGCTGTTAAATCCTCAAACGAGATAATCCCCTCTTAAGCATGAATCCAGAGAATGCGCAGCTGAACTCCTCGTCAAGAGTCACAGAGTTTATCCAATCGGTCTTGCAGTTGAGGCCCCGACTCGCCGTCTTCGACTGTGACGGAACCCTTTGGTCAGGAGACGCCGGGTTCGGCTTTTTCGAATGGGAATTGAACCGTGGCCTGGTCTCCGACGATGTGGTTCGCTGGGCCTGGGCCCGCTATGCCGACTACCTAGCCGGCAAGGTGAGCGAAGACGACATGTGCGCCGAAATGGTGACCATGAATCGCGGGCTTCCGGAATCCGATATGCTGCGCGCCGCGGAAGAGTTTTTCGAAGCGAAGATGGTGAGCGGATTTTTTCCCGAGATGAGGGATCTGATTTTCCGCCTGCATGACGGCGGCTGCGAGGTCTGGGCGGTATCGTCCACCAGTGAATGGGTCATCCGGGCGGGGATGAAGCACTTCGGGATCCCACCCGACCGGATACTGGCAGCCGCGGTCGTGGCCGAAAACGGCAAGGTCACGGATAAAGTCATCCGGGTTCCCAGCGGCAAGGGCAAACCGCTGGCCATCCGCGAGGTCATTGCGCGCACTCCGGACGCTGTCTTTGGTAATTCCATCTGGGATGCGGACATGCTGGAAATCGCCCGGCATCCCTTTGCCATTAATCCCACCACCGAACTGCTGGGTATTGCTGCCAAGCGTGGCTGGCCGGTTTATCATCCCGAACCAGTGGCTGGTTCATAGTTCTCTGTTCCCAGTTGCTTCAGGAGGGCGGCTAGCGTGTCCATCGCCAGGTGGCTGGCATGGGTCGAGGCCTGGGGCAAGCCGCCTATGGCCCGAATCAGTTCTTCGCGGCGCAACTGCCGGGCCTCGGCGATGGTCTTCCCCTGCACCAGTTCGGTGAGCAGCGAGGCGCATGCCAGGGCGGGAACACATCCCTGGGCGAGAAACCGGATCTCTTCTATGCGTCCCGCCGCCACCCGCAGGGTGAGTTTCAGGACATCCCCGCAGGCCGGGTTTTCAACCTGGACGGAGGCGTCCGGGTTGGCGACGGTGCCGGGGTTGCGCGGATTCTGGAAGTGATCGAGGACCTGCGTTGAGTACATCGCCAGCCTTAAATACCGGCCTCGAAGTCCACTTCGATCGGATCAATCAAAGGCACCAGCCAGGCCAGCAATTTCTGATGGACGGGATGTGGTCCGTAAGCCCGCAGGGCCGCCTCGTCCGTAAACTTCATCACACCACCCAGTTCGAAGTCTTGGCCGCGCGGTGAAGTGTTGGTTCCGACGAAGGTCTCCACCAGGCCCGGGATTTGGCCTTGCAGCTTGCGTATTTCGGCAATGACCCGTTGTTTCTGCTCTTCCGTGACTCCTGGCTTCCAGCGAAACGCGAACATGTGGATGAACATGATGGACTGAAACCCTCCGCGCGATTGTAGCGGGTGGCTGGCGATTGTGTAAAAGTCTCACGCTCCAAAAAAACGAAGGCCTGTACGATGGGAGAGTGATTGCCGACAATACTCCGCAGCGCGTGGTCTGCCTGCAGCCCAGCGCCACCGTCATCCTGGCTGCGCTGGGACAGCTTGAGCGGGTGGTCGCCTGCACCCGTTATTGTGCTGATGTTTGTCCCGAAGTCAAAGATGGTGGACGCGCCATAATCGCCGATTCCTGGACGGCGCAGAGCCGGCAGATACTGGCCGCCCGTCCCGACCTGGTCATCGCGGCCGTTCCCTACCAGGAGAAGGCAGTAGTGGAAATCCTGAAAGCCGGCGTTCGCTTTCTGGGCCTCGCGCCAAAAACGCTCGCCGACATTTACACCGACATCGCCACTATCGCCGGAGTCTTAGGCGCCGGGGAGCGAGGGCAGTGTGTGATTGCGGACATGCAGCGTGAGATCGAGGCCCTTCGTGCGCGGGTAACGAGCGAGCAGCGGCCCCGCGTCTTTTGTGAAGAGTGGGGCAAGCCGCTGATTGCGTCGCAGAAATGGGTGGCGGAACTGGTCGAAATTGCAGGTGGTGAGTTCATGGGCGAACCGGGAGGAAGGTCGTCAGCGGAATCGATTCTGGCCCGCGCCCCGGAGGTCGTCGTGGCGGCGTGGTGCGGAGCGGGGGATCGCGTGCCCTTACAGAAAATTATCCGCGAGCGGGGATGGCAGGAGATGCCTGCGGTGCGCGCCGGCCGGGTGTACTGCATCCGCGATGAGCTTCTGAACACGCCGGCTCCCACTCTGGTGCACGGCCTGCGAGCGTTGGCGGCGGCGATTCATCCCGATGCTTTTCCACAACCCGAAGGGCTAAGATGTATGGTCGAGGTGTGAGTTTGACTGCACGCGCCTCGGTCTCGTGACCTGGAAACTCTATGCCTCCTGGTTCCGCGTTCGCAGAAGTCAGGAAAGAGATCGACCGCATCAACCAAGCCGCCGGATCGGTGGAAGACTTCATGTGGGAAACCGTGAAGGTACTGCATGATCGCATGCTCAAATACAACTGGGTCGGGTTCTACATGCTGGAGAACAAGCCCCTGGATTCGCAACCGCGCATGCTCGCCCTGGGCCCCTTTCAGGGAGCCATGACACCGCACACGCGCATCCCCCTGAATCAGGGTATTTGCGGCGCGGCCGCTTCCACGGGCAAGACCATCGTGGTGGACGACGTCAATCTCGACAACCGCTACCTGGCTTGCTCCACCGAAACTAAATCTGAAATCGTCGTGCCCGTGTTTGTCCGCGGCAAGGTCGTCGGCGAACTGGACATTGACAGCCACTTCCCTGCCGCGTTCGGCGACCAAGACCGCGCCCTGGTGGAGTATTGCGCTTCCCTGGTGGGAAAGCAGCTGGAAAAGTTCGCAGGATGAAGAGCGGAAAAGACCAGGCTCGTGCAACCGGGGGCAGTCGAGCATCCGATTCGGTGCGTCCTGCTCACCGGGGACCTTTGCCTTCCCTGAAACAAGTGGTGGCGGCGCTGATTTTCCAGGATGACCGCCTTCTGGTATGCCAGCGTACCCGGCACCAGACCATGCCGTTGAAATGGGAATTTCCCGGAGGCAAGATCGAAGCCGGTGAGCAGCCGCGCGACGCCTTGCGCCGAGAACTAAATGAGGAACTCGGCATCGATGCCACCATCGGCGACGAAGTGGCGTGCCTGCGCCACGATTACAACAACCGGTCCGCGGTGGAATTGCGTTTCTACTCGGTACGCGAGTACAAGGGCGAAATTGAGAACCGGATTTTCAAGGACATGCGCTGGGCCACCCGCTCCGACCTGCCTTCGTTCGATTTTCTGGAAGCCGATCTGCAACTGGTGAAAGAGTTGTTCGAAGGAAAGATCGCCTAAGCACAACTTGGAGTTGAAGCCGCGAAGCGGCGGAAGAATGGAGCCCGGGGCGCAAGCCCCGGGGTGAAGGTGGATATGAATTAGCCCTGAAAGGGCGAAAGAAGTCGCAAGGCCCTGCCCCAGCCTAGCCCACACCGTTCCGCAGCGTCCAGAACCACGCCAGCGTCAATCCCACCATGATCAGGGTCGTGGCCCAGGCCACCACATTGTAGAGACGCGAGCTCACATACTCGCCCATCAGTTCCTTCTTGTTCACCAGCAGAAGCATGAAGACCAGCACGAACGGCAGCACGATGCCATTGACCACCTGGGAAAGAATGGAAATCTTCACCAGGGGAATATTGGGCAGCAGGATCACGCCCGCCCCGGCCACGATCAGGATGGTGTAGAGCCAGTAGAACACCGGAGCTTCAC
>DATGYF010000522.1:0-5413 GCA_035298145.1 Terriglobales bacterium
AGGCGGCGAGGTGGCGCATTCGGACGTGATTAAGGCCCAGATCCTGTTCCAGCAGCAGCAGCGCGACCTGCAGGAAGCGGAGCTCGAAATGAATCGCAGCCGTCTCGATCTCGCCGTGCTCATCTTCCCCGACTTCAACGAGCATTTCAGCGTAGTGGACGACCTGCAGACCCCTGAGCCCCTCCCGACCTTCACCGAAGTCCAGACCGCTGCCGCCCGCCAGAACCCCGATCTGCGGGCCGCCGTAGGTGCGCTCCAGGAAGCTCGCCAGGAAGTTGGCGTAGCCTGGTCTGGCTTCTTACCTGCGCTAAAGCTGGATTACTTTTACGGCATTGACGCGAACCACTTCGCCACCCGCCAGTTCGATCCGGCTTCGCAGCTGTCGGTGCGCAATCTCGGATACGCCGCCACAGCGACACTCCAGTTGCCAGTCTGGAACTGGGGAGCGAATCGTAGCCGATTGAAGCAGGCCGATCTGCGGCGCGAGCAAGCGCAGCTGGAGTTGACGTTCGCCCAGCGCCAGCTGCTGGCCAGATTGCGCACCTTGTACGATGAAGCTCAAATCGCCCGCTCGGAGCTGGACTCTCTCAATCAGTCCGCCGAACTTGCGGCGGAGGCTCTCCGCCTGACCACGCTGCGTTATCAATCAGGAGAAGCCACCGTGCTCGAAGTAGTGGACGCGCAAAATACCTCCACCCTCGCGCGCAACGCTTTCAGCGACGGCCAGTCGCGCTTCCGCGTAGCGCTGGCCAACCTTCAAACCCTGACAGGAACCTTCTGATACCAGAGAAAAAAACTCGCGCGGGTGCCCCGTCCTCGTCTCTCCGTTCTTTGGAGAGACAGGAGGGGGACTTCGCGCACAAATCATGGTATCGGCGGCGTGCAATTTCCCTTGCGATCCTCCCGTTGCTTTTCCTGCCGGCCTGCTCCAGCAACTCCACAGAGAAAGAAGCCGCCGTCCCGGTGCAGGTGGTCACGGTAAAAAAGGAAACGCTGCGGCGCACGGTCACCGCCGAGGCCGTTCTGTTCCCTGTGCAACAGGCAGCGATTACTCCGAAGATCAGCGCGCCGGTGAAAGCTTTCTACATTACGCGTGGCAGCAAGGTGCGCAAGGGCCAGTTGCTGGCCGTGCTCGAGCACAGCGACCTCGCTGCCGCGGCCCAGGAGAACAAGGGATCTTACGACGAGGCCCAGGCCGCTTACGAAACCACTACCGCTTCCGCTCTGCCGCAGGAGGTCCAGAAAGCTCAACTCGACGCACAAGCCGCTAAGCAGCTTTTGTCCGCCCAGCAGAAAATCTTCAGCAGCCGTCAGGAACTTCTTCAGCAGGGCGCAATCCCCCGCAAGGAACTCGACCAGGCGGGCGTGGACCTGACCAACGCACGCAACCAGTATGAAATCGCGCAGCAGCATCTCGACACGCTGATGAAAGTGGGCAAGCAGCAGCAGTTGAAATCCGCGGCGGGACAACTCGAATCTGCGAAGGGCAAATACCTGGGCTCGGCGGCACAGCTCAGCTATTCCGAAATACGCAGTCCCATGGATGGCGTGGTAGCCGACCGCCCCCTCTACCCCGGAGAGATGGTCGCGGCCGGTACTCCACTGCTCACCGTGATGGATATTTCCCAGGTCATCGCCCGCGCCCACATTCCGCAACCCGAAGCTGCGTTGCTGAAAGCTGGCGACCCGGCAACCATCGCCGTCCCCGGCGAGGACAATCCGATAGAAGGCAAGATCACGGTGGTCAGCCCGGCGCTTGATCCCAACAGCACCACGGTCGAAGTATGGGTCCAAATCAAAAACCCCGATCAGCGCCTGAAGCCCGGCACCAGCGTGCAGGTTTCCATGCTGGCCCAGACTGTTCCCGATGCCCTGGTCATTCCCACCGCGGCGCTCCTGACCGCGCAGGACGGAACCACATCGGTCATGCAGGTTAGCGGCGACGATCACGCATACCAGAAAAACGTGCGCGTCGGCATTCGTCAGGGCGATGCGGTGCAGGTCATCGACGGTCTGCAGGCCGGAGACCGCGTGGTCGCCTCCGGGGCTTACGGCCTGCCGGATAAGAGCAAGATCAAAGTGGAAAGCCAGAATGAAAAGTAGCCGGGAAGCGAATTCGACAGCCTCCACCTACTGGTTTTCGCGCTATTCCAAACCTCTGATCTTCGTGATCCTGACCCTGGCACTGGTCGGTGGCTTCCTGGCTTTCAGCATTCCGGTAGCAGTCCTCCCCGCCACCAACTTTCCCCGCATCCTGATCGCGGTGGACAACGGAGTCATGCCCACCGATCAGATGATGGTGACCATCACCCGTCCCATCGAGGAAGCCGTGAACAGCGTTCCCGGATTGCAGGAGGTGCGCTCGATCACCAGCCGCGGCTCCGCCGAGATCGATCTGTTCTTCGACTGGAACGTGGACACGATTCTCACCCTGCAGTATGTAAACGCCGCTCTGTCGCGCGTCCAGACGGACTTGCCGCCGACCGCCAGCGTGGTCGCGAATCGCATGACCTTCGCCAGCTTTCCCATCATTGGGTACAGCCTGACTTCGGCGACCGTTCCGCAAACCCAGCTCTGGGAGATGGCCACCTACGACATCAAGCCGCGACTGAACCGGCTGAACGGCGTGTCCACAGTTCTGGTGCAGGGCGGACAGGAGCCGGAATTCCACATCACGCCCGACCCGGCGAAGCTGCTGACCGCGAACGTCACCGTCACCGACATCCTGGACACGATGAAGCGTACCAACCTCATCGATTCCCCCGGACTCTTCGAACGCAATCATCAGCTGGTGCTGGCGCTGGTGAGCGGCCAGGTGCGAACGCCGCAGCAGATCGCCGACACGGTCATCCGGAACACGCCCGCGGGAATTCCCGTGCGCATCGGCGACGTCGCCACCGTCGCTCCCGGAGTCAAGCCTGTATATACGCTGGTCACGGCCAACGGCAAACCGGCCGTGCTGCTCAACATCAACCGCCAGCCCGACAGCAACACGGTCAAGGTTGCGGATGAAGTCCACAGCCAAGTCGCCGAGATTCGCAAGTCGCTCCCGCCCGGAATTGAGATCAAGCCCTTCTATGACCAGTCCATCATCGTTGGCGATTCCATCAGAAGCGTGCGCGACGCCATTCTGCTGGGCCTGGTTCTGGCCTCCATCATCCTGGTGGTCTTCCTGCGCGACTGGGGAACATCGATTGTCGCGGGACTGGTAATTCCAGTAACCGTGCTGGTGACGTTCATCGCGCTCAAACTTCTGGGTCAGAGCTTCAACCTGATGACACTGGGCGGACTAGCCGCGGCGGTGGGGCTGGTGATCGACGATGCCATCGTGGTGGTGGAAAACATCGTGCTTCACCGCGATGCCGGTGAAGGCCGGCTTCAGGCCATCCATGGCGCGTTGAAAGAAATCACGATTCCTCTGATTGGCTCGACGGTGACGCCGGTCGTCGTCTTTCTGCCCTTGATTTCGATCACCGGAGTGACCGGAACATTCTTCCGCGCCCTGGCCGTGACCATGAGTGTGTCTCTGTTCACCTCCCTGGCGCTGGCCCTGAGCTGGACGCCGAGTCTGAGCCAGTACTTTATCGGCAGGCGCAAGCAGGCCCATAGGCAGAACGAAGAGAGCGGGATAGCAGAGGAGACAGAAGAAGCTTCCATGGCGCGATTGCTGGCCGCCGAGGAGGCTTCTCTCGGGGGATTCTTCAGGAAGATCGTGGACTTCCACGCCCGGTGGCTGCGACAAGCGCTGGCCCATCCCGGGTGGCTGGCAGGTTTGAGCCTGCTCCTGGTGGCCGCCTCATACGTTTGCTACCGCTATTCCGGCTCCGACTTGATGCCGGAGATGGACGAAGGCGGATTCACCCTCGACTACTGGACGCCTGCCGGCACTTCGCTCGCGGAGACCGACCGCATGGTGGGCCACATGGAACAGATCCTCAACAGCGTGCCTGAGGTCGAGAGCACTTCGCGGCGCACCGGCCTGGAACTGGGACTGGCGGCAGTAACTGAAGCGAATCGCGGCGACATCCTGGTTAAACTCAAAGAAAAGCGTGACCGCAATATCGACGACATCACGGAAGAGGTCCGAAGCAAAGTAACGGCCCAGGAGCCAGCCGTACGGGTTGAGTTCGTGCAGGTCCTGCAGGACATGATCGGCGACTTGACCAGCGAACCTGAGCCCATCCAGATCAAGCTGTTTTCGCCCGACCCTGCGCTACTCGAGGCCTGGGCCCCAAGAGTCGCCGCCGCCATCGCCAAAATCGACGGCGTAGTGGATGTGCTCGATGGAATTGAAAATACCATCAGCGGGCCCGCCACCACCTTTCAGATCAACCCCAGTGTCGCTGCCCGCGCCGGATTCACCCCCGAGGAAATTGCCACCGATGCCGCGGCCATTCTGGGTGGCGAACCAGCCGCTGCCCCGGTGATCAGCGCCGATCGTCCCTACACCGTGCGAGTCCGCTTTCCACCGGAAAATCGGGCATCGCTCGAGGCCATGCGCGACACGCTGCTGACCAGCAGCACGGGCAAAACCGCAACCCTCGGCGCCCTGGCCACTATCACCGAGCTTCCTCCGCAAACCGAAATTCGCCGGGAGAATTTGCAGCGCGACGTCTCGGTGACGGCACGTCTCGAAGGCACCGACCTGGGAAGCGCAGTCACCGCCGTGCAGAAAGCGGTGGACGCTTTGCATCTTCCCTCCAGCATTCGCGTGGAGTACGGCGGCACCTACAGGCAGCAACAGAAGTCATTCTCTGACCTGGTGCTGGTGCTGCTCCTGGCGATCGTTTTAGTGTTCATCGTTCTGCTCTTTGAATTCGGATCGTTCGCCGCTCCGTTGGCCATTCTGGCTTCCGCCTTGTTATCAACGTCGGGAGTATTCATCGCGCTGATGATCACCCGCACCACATTCAACGTGTCTTCCTTCATGGGAATGATCATGGTGGTGGGAATCGTGGCGAAAAATGGAATCCTTCTGCTGGATGCGGACCAGAAGTTTCGCGCCTTGGGATTCTCCGCGGAGGATGCCATGCTGCAAGCCGGACGCCGCCGCCTGCGTCCCATCGTCATGACCGCACTGGCCACGGTCGCGGGCATGTTGCCGCTGGCATTCGCGCTGGGAGCAGGCTCGCAGATGCTACAACCCCTGGCCATTGCCGTGATCGGTGGTGTTCTGATCTCAATGGCACTGTCGCTGATCATCACCCCGGCGGTGCATTACTACCTGAGCGATCGTCACACCGGGCCTGAGCCGGGATAGTGTCACATGTGCGGAATTACTTGGCGAACTTTGCGGCTTTCTTTGCGTCCTTTGCGGTAAAGGCTTTGACCTGAGTCGTTGAAGAATCTCAAACCGCAGTTTCGCCAAGGACTGCAGGGCGTTAAGGTCAGCATTGGCGGCTGGCGCAATCGG
>DATGYF010000523.1:0-2438 GCA_035298145.1 Terriglobales bacterium
AAGGTGAACTACCGGTTGCTGGCCAACACCATCGCGCACCAGTGGTGGGGCGCTTCCGTCAGCCCCGCTTCGCGGGATGACTGGTGGCTGAGTGACGGCTTCGCGCGCTACTCCGAGGCCCGCTACGTCGAACAGGCGGCGGGAGAGGCCGGTCTCGAGGAGGCAGTCAAAGACATGTCAGTCGGGGCGCTGGCTTACGACACTGTCCCACTTTCGAGCTCCGGCAAACTCGATATCTTCTCCCCTGAATTCCAGTCTCTGGTGACCGACAAAGGCGCCATGATCCTGCACATGCTGCGCTGGGTGCTGGGCGATCAGAAGTATGACCAGACCATGCGCACCTTCGCCGCCAAGTATGCGGGGAAGTCGGCGTCGCTGGACGATTTTCGCGCCCTGGCCGAACAGAACTACGGCCAGCAGCTCACCTGGTTCTTTTCCCAGTGGCTGGACTCCACCGGTGCGCCGGAATTCAAGACCAAATACACCATCTACCGGTTGGGCAACAACAAAGGCTTCCGGGTGGTGGGGCAGATTTCGCAGGACCTCGATCTCTTTCGCATGCCGGTTGACCTCAAGATCGATACGGACGGAAAGACTGAAAACAAGCGCGTCGAAGTCGTAGGCACCAATTCCGCGTTCAACATTGAAACCTATGGCAAGCCGCGGCGGATCGTGGTCGATCCTGATGACCGGGTGCTGAAGAATTCATCCGAGATCAGGCTGAGAGCTTCCATCCAGCGCGGCCAGGGTCTGACCCAGCAGGGAGACCTTGCCGGAGCGCTGCTCGAGTTCAACAAGGCGCTCGACGTCAACAAGAATAGTTCCCTGGCCCACTATCGCAT
This sequence comes from Terriglobales bacterium, assembly GCA_035298145.1. Taxonomy (GTDB): domain Bacteria; phylum Acidobacteriota; class Terriglobia; order Terriglobales; family Acidobacteriaceae; genus JAIQFF01. Next base: position 843 of record DATGYF010000523.1, read on the forward strand.
CGCCGAGGTGTTCTTTCTCCAGCGCAACTACCAGGCGGCGGCCAACGCCTACCGCGATTGCCTGAACGGCGATGGCGAGCCCCGTTGGACCGAGGTCTGGAGTCACATCCAGCTGGGCAAGATCTTCGATGTTACCGGACAGCGCGAGCGCGCCACCAACGAATACCGTCAGGCTTTGCAGACCAACGACAACACCCAGGGCGCCCTGGACGAAGCCCGCCGATATCTGCAGAAAGCATTCGAGCGCCAGAAAAACGGATAGCCAATGTGGGCGCGAGCGTCCCCGCTCGTGCCTTCACCTCCACCAAACCCAGCACGAGCGGGGACGCTCGCGCCTACACCGCCACCAAACCCCAGCAGGAGCGGGGACGTCTCTCGCCTTCACCGCTACCAAACCCCAGCACGAGCGGGGACACTCACGCCTTCACCTCCACCAAACCCCAGCACGAGCGGGGACGCTCGCGCCTACATTAGAAAGCGCGTTTCACGGCGAGGGTGACCATGGCTTTCGAGACCAGCTTTTCTTCTGCATCTTTTTCCGCGAAAACTTCGGCCTCGCAAATGACCAGCATCTTGCCCGCGCGCAGCACCCGGCCGCGGCAGCGCAGGCGGTCGGCCACGGCCGGACGCAGGAAATTAATCTTGAACTCGACGCTGACCACATCGTGGTCCACCCCGACGGCGCCCCGGGCCGCGCAGCCGGACGTATGGTCCGCCATGGTGGCCAGCACGCCGGCATGAATCAGGCCGTGCTGCTGCCGGTGACGCTCGGCAGGCACCAGGGTGGTTTCGCAGTATTCGTCTTCGATCCGGGTCAGCTGCATACCCAGCTCGCGAACGAAATTGGCACTGTCGAAGATGTGGCGGACCTGAATTTTCAGGAGTTCGTCCATAGGATTTATGAGCAGCCGCCGGGCTGAGCCTTGCGCCGGCGCGAAAGAACCCTATTACAGGGCCCACCGCAACAGCGTCGCCCCCACGGTGAATCCGGCGCCCACAGACGCCAACAGCACCAGGTTGCCCTTCTTCAGCTTGCCTTCCTGGCGGGCGGTATCCATGGCGAGCGGAATGGTGCCGGCGGTGGTGTTGCCGTAACGATCGATGTTGACCACGACGCTCTCCGCCTTCATGCCCAGACGTTCCGCCGTGGCCTTGATGATCCGCAGGTTGGCCTGGTGCGGAATGAAGGTATCGATATCGCTGCCCTTGAGGTGGTTGCGGGTCAGGATCTTCTCGCAAATCTCCGCCTGTTTGCGGACCGCGAACTTGAAGACCGCCTGGCCATCCTGATGAACGTAGTGCATCCGCTTCTCCACTGTCTCCTGGGTGGCGGGGTGGAGACTGCCGCCGCCTGGCATGTAGAGCGAACATCCTCCGGAGCCATCCACTTCATGGATGAAATCGATCAAGCCCACTGATTCATCTTCGGCTGGCTCCAGTATCACGGCGCCGGCGCCGTCGCCGAAGATCACGCAGGTGGCGCGGTCGTTGTAGTCGATGATCGAGGACATCACGTCCGCTCCGATGACCATGACTTTCTTGTGGGCGCCGGTGGCAATAAATTGCGCCCCGGTCTGCAGGGCGTACACGAAAGCG
>DATGYF010000524.1:0-2144 GCA_035298145.1 Terriglobales bacterium
GAGGCGGCACCGGATATTCATGCTCGCCATAAATATGAAGCGGGGCGCGACTGGTGACGAGCAGCCTGAGCTGGGCACTGCTGGCGAGCAGTCCCGCCACCAGCGGGGCCTCGGCCACCAGGTGTTCGAAGTTGTCGAGCAACAGAAGTGTCGGCAGGCGCAACGAATTCTGCAGGTGAGCTTTCAGGGTTTCAAGCGGCGATTGGCCTCCGGTTTCCCGCAGGCCAAGAGTCTGCGCGATCGCCGGCGCAATCAACTTGGGATCACTCACCGGAGCCAGGGGAACATAATAAGTGCCACCCGCAAAATGGTCCGTCAGCGCTTCCGCCACTTGCAGGCCCAGCCGCGTTTTCCCGATGCCTCCCGGGCCGGTAAGGGTGACCAGATGGACGTCCGGTCGAAGCAGCAGTTCTTTTACCGCTTCTACTTCGAGATCACGCCCGATAAATGCTGTACGCGACGTGGGAAGATTGCTGGGACGACTCTCCGGGCTCTCCATCTGAACTTCCGATAGCCGGTCGCGGGTGGCGACAAGGTCCCGCACCAGGTCCCGGGTCGAGGAGTAACGCTGTTCGGGTTTCTTGTACAGGCAGCGCTCCACCACCCAGCACAGCGGAGCCGGTGTTTCCGGATTCAACGAGCTGATTGGCTCCAACTGGTCCCGCAGAATAGCGGCCATAGTCTCCGCCATGCTGTCCCGCTGAAAGGCGGGCTTACCGGTCAGCATCTCGTAGAGGACCAGTCCGAAAGAAAACTGGTCAGAGCGGAAGTCCACTTCGAGCCCGCTGGCCTGCTCCGGAGACATATATTCCAGAGTGCCCATGACCGTGCCCGGGAGAGTTTGCATGGGGCGGGTGTCCAGTGTCTCCGCACCCGGCGCGGGAGCGAGCTTGGCCACGCCGAAGTCGAGAATCTTGACCAACCCGTCGCGGGAAACCATGACGTTTTCCGGTTTCAGGTCGCGGTGCACAATGCCGGCAGAATGGGCTTTCGCCAAGCCATCCGCAATCTGTGCGGCAATCTGAATTACCTTGGGCAGCGGAATGGAGCCGGACGCCAGCAACTCGCGCACCGCTTCTCCTTCCACCAGTTCCATGGAGATGTAGGAGGTTCCATCCACTTCCCCCAGTTCATAAATAGTCACGATATTGGGATGGTTCAGGGCCGATGCCGAGCGCGCTTCCTGCTCGAAACGCTCGATGCGCCTGCGGTCGGAGTGCAGGTTGCCGGGCAGGATCTTGATGGCGACCTCACGCCCCAGGCGGGTATCGCGGGCACGATAGACCTCTCCCATCCCGCCGGCGCCGAGCGGAGACAGAATCTCGTAGGCGCCGAACCGCGAGCCCGGCGGGAGCGTAACTGCCTCCCCGCGCAGGGGTGCGGGCGCATCCTGCGGGTCTTTCGTCTTAGCCGTTTCACCCCGGAGCATACGTTTCCCTTCGGTGCCTTACTATATAGGAGGTTTATAGGACAACCGATAAGCCGCTCCCGGCAGCGGCCTCCATTGTGTAAAAGAATAACAAATCGGGAGAAACCGCATGGATCTTAAGTCGGTGCAACAGCCGCTCAAGGAGCAATACCGGCGCGAGCCGGGCAGTTCCCGCATAACGCTTAAGGCGAAAAGCAGTGAAGCCGCGACCCCGATGGCATGCTCAGTGGACCTGGGACGGGCTCTCTACCAGGCCGAAGCCCACACCGGAGTCGGAGGCACCGGCACTGCTGCCTGCTCCGGCGACCTGCTGCTCGGCGCGCTGGCGGCCTGCGCCCAGATCACCTGCCAGATGGTGGCCACAGCCATGGGTATTCCCACGGAGCACATCGAAGTTACGGTGGAAGGGGACCTGGATCTTGCCGGAACCCTGGGCATGTCGAAGGAGGCGCTGGTCGGCTTTGAACACGTCCGGGTCCGCTTTGATATCCGCGCGCCTCAGGCCAGCACCGAGCAACTGAGCCGACTGCGCGAGAAGACCGAGCAGTATTGTGTGGTCATGCAAACTCTGCTGCGACCGCCGGATATGCGGACCGAGTGGGCGTAGCCCGCGTCGTCCCAAAAACGCACGCGCGCGGTGCCCCACTCATTCGCGTTTTTTTGCGAACGAGTGGGTGCATTAGCTTTCCTGTCTCCCAATGTATCGCCGCGACCA
>DATGYF010000525.1:0-9067 GCA_035298145.1 Terriglobales bacterium
CCCAGGCCACATTTAGCAGGTTACATGGACGCTTCGTTCATCACTTCATGGACTTTTTGCAGCAGGGACGCAGCGGAGAAGGGTTTGGGAAGATAAAACCACCCGGGCTTCTGAAATCCGTTTCTGGTAACAGAATTCTCCGGATAACCAGAGATGAAAATGATCCTGAAGGTGTGCCCCAGCGTCACCAGATCAAACGCCAGATCGCGGCCGTTGCGGTCGGGCAATACCACATCCGTGAGCAGGAGTTGCACTTCTTCCCGATGAGCCAGGAAGGCTGGAACCGCTTCGGCTGCATTTCGCGCGGGCAACACCCGGTACCCCGCAAGCCGCAGGATTTCGCAAGCCACCTCGCGGACGAATGCCTCATCTTCCACCAGCAGAATGGTGGGAATGGGGCGGTTGTGCACGGCGACGGGAGAAGCGCAAACGGATGGTTCTGCTGTGCGGTTGGAATCGGGCACCTGCATGTCTCACCCCTCTGGGGGCACGATGCATTTGCGCTTCCATTCTTTGCGGAAGAGCCTTCCCCGCACGGCACGCTGATGGGGCGCGAGTTATACGCTACAGGCGGGAACTTTCACGAAACCGGGAACCATGATTACGCTGTCGTTTCGGGACGCCGGGCGAATTTTCGGGAACTCAGAAGGTCTGGCTGCACCGGCGAATACCGCTACGGTCGGGTCAGCAGCGTCTGGTAGGGATCCAGTACGACCTTTCGTGTGCCCGCCGGCGCAGCCAGGCGGAAGCTGGTTTCTGGCCCGTCGGCGAACACTTGCCCCAGCAGCACGTTCCTTCCCGCCAGCACCGCATACACCGGTACGACTGTCACCAGCTCTTTTGGGGCGTCCTCTTGCACAATCGTGCCCGTGACCACCGCGCTCCCGGACTTTTGCAGATACTTCACGGACTGCAACTTCAGATGAGGAAGTGCTGTCCCATTGATCCATCCCTCATAGAACCAGTCCAGCGATTTGCGTCCCTCATAGCGCAGCGATGGCGGCAATTCTTCTTCGAATACCTGAAGCAACTCGCGGGTATTGATGGCCCGTTCCTGGAAGCGTTCCCTGACCTGGCTGAGAGCGCGCAAGAAGGGCGCATCCGCCTGGGCGTCGGAAAGCTCTGCGGAACGCCCGCTGCTTTTCTGGACGGCATCACGCAGCATGTAGCGCAGCATATGGAAAAGCCAGGTGCCGCGGCCATAGCTGATGGCCTCATAGCCCTCGGGAAAGTGAGAACAGTTAAGCCGGGTGCCGAAACTGACTGGACCCGCGTCCGCCAGTGGAGAGCCCTCTTTGTTCTTGACCAGAAGGTTCTCGCGGTATTTCTCCATGACCGCGTGAAACTGCTGCGGCGAGTCGGACTGGAGCAGCAGCAGCGCGCTGTAGTTGGCCAGGGCTTCGAACAGCCATTGATCGCGGTAGCTCGTCCAGTACAGGAGATCGCCCCACCACTGATGAGCCGTCTCGTGGGCAATCACGTTATCGCTCAGGATCTTGGCCACCGGACTCATATGCAACTGCGATTTTTCCTGCGGCGTGAGGAAGGAAAAGCTGGAGAGAAAGATAAGCGACGGCCATCCCTGACTGACATCGCCGGGCATTTGGGTGAGCGCCAGGCTGGAATAGGGATAGGGACCGAAGCGCCGAGCGAAGAACTCGACCGCGCGCGCCGACTTATCCGCCACTGCCTGCGCATTGCGCGCGGGAGACGGCGGAGGCGTATTCACCGTGACCTCGTCGGTCGCGTGAGCTCGCGGGAAGGGCAAGATAGGCGGAGTCAAAACCAGCGCCTGGGTCGTGCCTTGCGGGAAAGCGCGCTCTACGCCCGAGGCGGCGTAGGCTTCCACCGTAACCTTGTCCGCCCGCGCCTCTACCCGTGAGTATTTGCCCAGGTTAAATCCGGCAATCGGCATGGGACGCTCCGAAACCCAATGGCTCGATTGTTCTCCCGGCGGCAGGTCAGCAGGTCCGCCCTCAATTCGCTTGCCGGTCGCGAGCAGCGTCCAACCGGCGGGATAGCGGAATTGCAAATCGAACCTGGCCATCTCCAGACCGCGGTTGGGATACCAGGTTCCGCGGGCGCCCACGTACAGCAGCCCGGCGCCAGCTTCGGAGAGTACCTCGCCGCCATAAACGAAGTGCAGGCCAATCTGTTCGCCGGCATGCAGTGGCTGGGGAAAGATGACCGCGACCAGATCATTGCCGCGCCGCGCCAGCTGCGTACCTTCGAGCGCCTGGTTGTGGATGAACTCCAGGGGGCGGCCGTCCGCCTCAACCTTGCTGATCTGAAGGAAGCGGGACAATTCGAAGAGCACGGCGCGCTGCCCCCCCTGTCGTACCTCCAGCTGCACGAAGGCTTCGGCGTCGAGCCGGGTGGGCGGCGCTACGTGGACCTCGATCTTGTACTGCGAAACACTGACCGCCTCGGGCTTCGCTTCTTCTCCCATGACGCCGGCGGCGTCGCCGGAGCGGCCGCTGGACTGGCCCAGGGCGAATGCGCTCCACACGTCGTAGAAACTTTCACCGCCGATCGACTTTTGTTGGCCCGCCCAGATCTGTTCCGCGGCCAGCGAGTCGAAGTAAAGATCAAAAGTCCCGAGCGTCCGTCCCTGAAGTCGTGCGTGCAGCATGCGGTCATCGTCGGCGGGCAGTTTGGATTTCGCGGGCGCGGCGCCTTCCGGCCCGGACGCAGGCAGGGAATTACTGAAGCTGAGAAGCAGCCGCAAAGCGTCGAGTTGAGCCAGGTTGCGGGCGGCGGAGTCCCATTGGGTCAGAAACTCCTGCGCGTCCTCGGCCGGACGGAGCGCCGGCTGCAACTCGGCAAAGGTATCGTCATTGAAACGAAAATATCCAGTTACAAATTTTTCTTCCAGGATGGCCGCCCCGGTGAAAAGCGCCATCGAGGCCCGCTCTGCCTGGCTGCTGGGGATCAGCAGCACTTCGCCCTCACCTTCAAAGAAAGCCCCGGTCACATGCCCGGCGACATCCTCGGTGAAAGCGATGGTGCCGTCGTCAAAGGTGATGTGAAAGGCGGCGCGCTCCAGCGTCACGTCGCGAATGTGATAGACCCGCGATTTGCTGAGACCCACGCTGCGCAACTGCAAGTAGAGGGCTTCCGCGGGTGAGCCCAGTGGACTTGAAGTGGCAGCGGCGGAAGGCGGGGCAGCCGCCGGCGCCTGCGCGCTGCTGGACTGCGCCGCAAACAACGCAAGGGCCAGCCCACACAGCGCCAGCGCCTGCACTGGAATAATCCTGATTACCTTGGTCACGTAGGCTGGGCTTCACCCCTGTTGCTAGAATGCGCCATAGTGCGGGCTTCTGTCATCTTCCTATTATTGTCGGGTCTGTTCCTTGGCGCAGCCGGGGCCTCCGCGGAAGTGATCCGCCTTAAAAACGGCCGCACGATTTATGCCGATCAGGTCCACGAGAATGGCTCCCACCTGGAGTATGAAGTCGGCGAAGATTCTTATGCAATTCCGAAATCATTAGTCGAACGGGTCGAGGCTGGGGGAATCCGTCCTGAGCATGTCTCTTCCGCCGGCAAGGGTTCCGAGGATGTTCCATCACTTACTCCTGCCGACAATCTGAAGAGTGAGCCCGGGGTCAGCGACAAGATCGTCCACGAGGGCAAGGTGGACTCCGACGCGCTGGCCGCGATCGAGCAACAAGGCAACGGGCCGGTGACCGCAGCCGCGTATTTCATCGCCGCTAAGCACGAGATGGAGCAAACCAATTTCAGCAAGGCCCGGACCTATTTTGAAACCGCGCTGCGCTTTGATGCTAAGAATCCCACCATCCTGAATTATTACGTTGCGCTGCTGCTGCGCACCGGGAATGCGGTTGATGCCCTGCCTTACGCGGAACGCGCGGTCCGAATTGCGCCCGACTCACCCGACACGCTGGCCATCCTGGGCTACGCGCAGTATGCCAGCGACCGCAACAAGGACGCCATCCGCAGCTGGAAACGGTCTTTGCAGCTTCGCCCCGACGCCCAGGTGCAGAGATATCTGGAGAAGGCGGAGCGCGATGCCATCGCGCAATCTGAGTTCACGCAAAACGAAAGCAGCCACTTCACCCTGAAATATGAAGGCCGGCAGACGCCCGAGTCATTTCGCCGCGATCTGGCCTCCACGCTGGAATCGCACTATGGCGACCTGGTTCGTGATCTCGGCGTGGCCCCGCGCGGCAGTATTGCCGTTATCCTTTACACCGACCAGGCCTTTTTCGATGTCACTCAGTCGCCCTCATGGGTGGGGGCGGTCAACGATGGCAAACTGCGCATTCCAGTCAACGGCATGAGTTCGGTCACCCCTGAACTGTCACGCGTGTTGAAGCATGAGCTGGCGCACTCTTTTATTAACCCGCTCTCGGGCGGACGCTGTCCGCAATGGTTGAACGAGGGCATCGCGCAGGCCATGGAACCGAAATCATTGTCGTCGCGCGGACGCCGCCTGGCCGAACTCTTCAAGGCGCAACAGGAAATTCCGTTCAATGCGCTCGAGGGAAGCTTCATGCGCTTTTCAGGCCTGGAAGCCATGCTGGCCTATGACGAATCTCTCGCGGCAGTGCAATTCATCATTGACACCCGGGGCATGAGCGAACTGCAGCGCATCCTGCAAAGGATGGCAGAGGGCAATTCCACCGAATCCGCTTTGCGTGCCACCATCCACGACGACTACGGCCAGCTGCAGACGGATGTCGGCAGGTACCTGGAGCGCCAATACGGCGACTAGCGGGCACTCTTTTTCCCCTATCCCAAGTAAATATTCGTGTTCAGGAATTCATTGCGGAACTTGCCCCGCGGATCGTGGTGCTTGAGCAGTTCCTGATAATCCGGCAATTTCGCGTAGAGCGACTTCAGCCGCGATGGCGCCATAGTAAAGAGCTTGGCCCAGTGCGGCCTTGCGTCAAAGGGCGCCAGCTGGTCTTCGATCACGGGCAATAGCTGCTTGACCGCCGGCCATTCCGGTTTCCACGTGAAGTGAATCGCCATCGAGGGCCGCTGGTAGCAAGTACTCATCCAAAGATCATCGGCGTCAATGGTGCGCAACTCCGAGATAAAAAGATGGGGGCCGATGCGGTCCCGCAACTTTTCCACCGCAAGAATGGCTGCATATCCCCGGTCGCGGGGGACAAAAAACTCGCTTTGCAACTCAGCCCCGCTGCTGGGCGTGAAGTTGATGCGGAAATGCGGCAGCCGTTCGTACCACGGACCCGGAATTCCCATTTGTTCGGTGCAATTTTCCGCGGAGTGTCCGGCCAGCGGGTGAAGTTTCTGGGTTGCGAGCTTCGCCCCGTAAAACTCCGGCGCGAATTCGAAAGACTCGCCGGGTTCGACACGCCGCTTTATCCACACCTGGGTGGCGCGATGATTCTGCCAGTCGGTAAAAATACTGACGCTGTAGGCACTGGCAAAAATATCGTCAAGGTGTGTCTCCAGCTGCGCCAGAGACAGATTCTCGTAAACCACCTGCCTGACCTGGAAGGTTGGCTGCACATCGAGCGTGACCCTGGTGACGATACCCAGGCCGCCCAGAGCAACCACCGCGCCGGTAAACCGGTCGCCGTCTTTTTGCCGTGACAGGGTCACGACCTCGCCATCCGCCGTGACGATTTCCATCGCCGAGACAGCCGTTGACAGGTTGCCATTCTTGCTGCCCGAACCATGGGTGGCGGTGGCGCATGCGCCTGCGACAGAAACATGCGGCAGGGAGGCCAGGTTGTGCACGGCAAAACCCATGCCATCGATGTACGGAGCAAGCTGGCCATAGGTGACGCCTCCGCCCACAGTGACAGTGCGTGACTTTGGATCGAGCGTCATCTGGTCGAGAAGCTTCAGCGAGATCTGATTTTCCCTGCTGTCAGCGATCCCGTTGAAAGAATGGCGCGCGCCCAGTGCCTTCAACTTGCTGCACTTCTTTACGACCTGCTGAACTTCCTCTACCGTCCTGGGAAGATGCAACCGGTCGGTACTGTATTGGTAGTTGCCCGACCAATTCGTCCGGGCTGCGGGTTGTTGCTCAGCGTTCACTAGGCGGGACAATACGCCGCCGGTAATAAGAACGCCAGAAGTCTTCAGAAACTGTCGTTTGTCCATGGTGGCCGCCGTTTCGCAATGATATATGGAAACCAGGTCCACGAGGCCTGGACGCCTCGTCCGGTTGGTTGGGGACATCCGCCCCTACGTGGGTCCAGGTGCTTTTTAGCTGATTTGGATCAGGTCGCCGGAACCCACGGCGGCCGGTGCGGGAAACTGCGGCGCACGCCAAGAGTCGAACACCGATACCTGGTGGACGCATGAAACCGTGCAATTGGGAGCGCACGTCTTTTCCGAAAGATATTCGCGGCGAATGTCATCGACGGTGTACTTCTCCAGAGGAACGGCGGGGTAGCCGCGCTGCTGCGAGCAGTAATGTACCAGGCCGTCTTCGCAAATGTAGAGGTAGCGCGCGCCGGCCCGGCAGCGCCATTGGTTGGGACGGCCTTGGGCAATATTGTCCTGGAAGCCGTTGATGCGGGTGAAGCTGCTCTTCTCCATCGACTTCATTTCGTTGTACACCCGACGCTCATCATCATTCAGCGGCTGCAACTGCCCCGACCCGTCATGAATGATTCCGATAGTGGAGCTGAAGCCCAGGCCCAGAGAGCGCCTGCCGATGGTAAGAGCGTCCTGCGGATTCTTTACTCCGCCGCCCACCACGGAATTGATGTTCACGTGGAAATCGGCATGCTCGGCCAGCAGTTCGAGCTTCTTGTCCAGTACCTTCAGACTTTTTTTCGAGACCTCATCCGGCGTAACGTTGTCGATCGAAATCTGCAGCCACTCGAGACCGGCGCGGTTGAGGCGCTGGATCCGTTCCGCCACCAGCAGATAACCGTTCGTGATCAATCCGGCGATCATGCCGCGTTTGCGAATGCGCCGGATGATTTCATCAAGCGCGGGATGAAGCAGAGGCTCGCCGCCGCTGATGGTAATGACTGACGTTCCCAGTTCGGCTAGCTTGTCCACCCGCTGAAACATGGCCTCGGTCGGGACCGGCTGGGAAAAATCGTCGTACTCGTTGCAGTACTCGCAAGCCAGATTACAGCGCCGGATGGGGATGATATGCGCCAGCAGAGGATGGTCGGTGGAGGCAAACGCGCCTGCGATCATGCGCGCGCCCCGAAAGTTCCGGTGCAATGCCTTCATACGGCGGCGCACCGTGGTTTGGACCGAAGCCATCACTTTATTAGAGCATATAGATGTCCGAAGTGCACCGATTGGGCAGCGTTTGGTGGTATTCGTGAAGCGAATGGAGAATCTGAGAACCGGGAACTGTTAACTGCAAACTGATTCTCGCCTTAAACGCCCCCTCGACGGGAACGCAAGAATTCCCCACTGCAGACCAGTCAGGAAATCAACTCGTGCCCGGCAGCCTGCAGCGTCTTCAGCGCCGACTCCGCAAATTCCTCTTTCACCAGCAGATAGTCGGTATCAAAGGTTGAAATGGCAAAGATAGGGATGCCGCTTTGAGCCAGGGGATCGATGACAGAGGCCAGCACTCCGGTCAGCGAGAAGGGGAACGGTCCTTCGAGTTTGAAACAGGTCCATGGCAATTCGCATTTTGCATTTTGCGGAGCTTGATTGACAGGGCAGACGATGGAGAGTTCTTCGGAGGTGCGGGTTATGGAGATGAAGGGCATATCCACGATCGCCGCCGGAACCGGAGCGTTGGGCGACAGGCGGCAGATGGCGAAGGTGGCGGAGAGGCGTCGAAATTTCAGTGGCACGGTGGTCTCCGGGAATTGAAAAACCAGCCGAGCATTGCTCGGCCTGGACGGGTCGGAGACCCGTCCCCACACAGTCTCAGGTAGTGCCCACGGCTTTTTCCACCGCCGCCCTGGCTAGCAGGCGGGTTGAATCCAGGGTAGGCAATGATGACGAATCGGGTGTGACCAGCAGCGGAATCTCGGTGCATCCGAGGACTACCGCATCGCAGCCCTGGTCGCCCAGGGTCCGGATTACCTCCTGAAAATATGCCAGAGAACGTGGCAGGAACTGGGCGTTGACCAGTTCGTCCATGATGATCTGGTTGATTCTCTCCCGGGCTTGCGGTCCTGGGATGCGATGTTCGAGGCCAACTGCTTTCAGCTTCTCCGGATAGACTGGCCCCTCCATCAGATAGCGCGTACCCAATACTCCTATTCGCTTGAACTGGCTTCGCCGGGCTTCGCTCGCAACCTCTTGTGCGATGTGCAGCCAGGGGCGCGAAGAGCGCTGCTCGACCAGAGCGAAGGCCTGGTGAATGGTGTTGTCGGGACAGATAAGAAAATCGGCGCCGGCCGCGGCCAGCTTGTCAGCCGACGAGAGCATCAGATCGGCGACGCCGGGCCAGTCGCCGGCCTGGATGCAACTCATGTATCGAGCCAGAGCATGAGTATGCATCGAGACTTCGGGGTGGTCGTGATTCCCCATTGCATGCGCGCCTTCGAGCGCAATGGTGCGGTAGCAAAGTGCGGCTCCCTCCGCGCTGCAGGCCACGATGCCGATGTGCTGGGTCATAAGTCTCTTTACTTATTCCTGGGCAGCCAGCTTCTCGACCTGCTGGAGAATCTTGTCCAGGTCGCGCCGCGAATAATATTTGCCGCCGACGACCACCCCAAAAATCTTGCGTGTGTTGCGGATATCATCGAGCGGGTTCGCGTCCAGCAGCACCAGATCGGCCACGCGCTGCAGTTCCACCACTCCGTATTTGTCCATCTTGGACATGAACAGCGCCGGATTGAAGGTAGCGGACTGCAGGGCCTGCAAGGGAGTAAACCCGCTTTTTACCAGCCATTCCAGTTCATCGTGCAGGCTGAATCCCGGAAACACGTAAGGGTCTGGGCCGTCGCTGCCGGCCATGAACCGCACCCCGGCGCCGTGCATAGCCTTGACCAGTTCTAGATCGCGGGCAGCCTCGGCCTTGAGGGCAGCGAGTTCTTCCGGCGAAGTTTTTTCGCGCAGCTTCGCCGGGTCCCACAGCCCGCGCACGGACGCAGGAACGTATTTCAGTCGCGGATCGGATTGCAGGTCCGCATCGTCG
>DATGYF010000526.1:0-5904 GCA_035298145.1 Terriglobales bacterium
GTGAGCTTTCTTGGCATCGGCAATGAAAGCTGGGACTGTGGCGGCAACATGACGCCCGACTACTATCTGGATCAGCTCAAGGTTTACAGCCGCTTTGTCAGGAACTTTAATCCCGAGCAGCAGAGCAAAGCGCAGCAGATGCTGAAAATCGCGGTGGGCCCCGGCGGCGATGGGCCCCGTTGGACCGACTGGACCGAGGCCGTCATGAAAGCCTATCAGCATCACTCGTGGAGCTGGGACATCGACGGCCTTTCCCTGCACAACTACACGGTAGTGAATTGGGAGAACAAATTGGCGTCCGTCGGATTCGGAAACCCCGAGTACGCGCAAGTTCTCCACTCTACGCTGGACATGGACAGTCTGATCAACAAGCACTCGGCCATCATGGATAAATATGACCCGGAGAAGAAAGTGGCCCTGGTGGTGGATGAATGGGGAGGGTGGTATGCCCCGTTGCCCGGCAGCAACCCCGGCTTCCTGGTCCAGCAAAACAGCTTGCGCGACGCTATCCTGGCGGCGCTTAATCTGAACATCTTTGCACGTCACGCCGACCGGGTGCGCATGGCCAACATCGCGCAGATGGTTAATGTGCTTCAGGCCATGATCATGACCGACAAAGAAAAAATGGTCCTGACACCCACCTACTACGTTTTCAAAATGTATGTGCCGTTCCAGGACGCTACGTTTGTGCCTATGACATTCGACGCTGGAACCTACAAACAAGGCGCCATCACGCTGCCTCGGGTGGACGCCATTGCGGCCCGGGACACAAACGGCAAGCTATGGCTGGAAATCACCAACCTTGACCCCGATCAGCCTGTGGATATTGAAACCAGCCTGACCGGGATCACGGCGAAATCGGCAAAAGGAGAGACCCTGACCGCCCCGAAGGTTGACAGCGTCAACACCTTCGATGCTCCGAACACCGTAGTACCGAAGCAGGTCTTCGCCAAGGTCGTCGACGGCAAATTGAATCTGAAGCTTGAGCCGAAATCGGTCACCGTTCTTTCGGTAGAACAGTAAGGCTAAATTTCAGTAGGCGGTTCAGCGGCATTCGAAATTGTTCCCGTCCTCCGTATTGCCTTGTCCCTTGTATTGGGCGTGTTTGGGGTAGGGACACAGAGGGCGGCTGCGACCAGGAAATGCTTTGCCGGTCGTCATTACTGCCGTGGGAGCCTTGCTCTTCTCCACCCAGTTGACCATCGCGCCCAGGAGATCGAAATGATCAAGACCCGGGCCTCCGCCGCAGTGCCCCATTCCCGGAACAAAATAGAACTGGCTCCACTTGGAAATGGCTTCCAGACCGCCGTTGGCAGCCGCCATCTCCTTGTAGTACTCGAAGGTATCGAGGGGAGAGAACCAGGGATCGCTGTCGCCGTGGTAAAAGATCAGCTTGCCGCCATGCCTTGAAAACGTAGTCAGGTTGGTGGACATCGAGTCCACCAGTGGCTGAGCATTCGCGAGCGCTTCCTTCTCGACGTCCACTTCCATGGCGGTCGTTGCCGGCCCGAAAATGCCGGGCCCCGGCGAGAGAATGCCACGGATGGGAGCGCTGGCAGTGATGCCTGTGTCATACAGGAAGCCGGGATAAACCTGGACGCCGCCCTGCGTCTTTGGCCCGCCCACAGCCTTCTTGATTGCCGCAACCTTTTCCGCACTCAGGCAGGACTCGCTTTTCCCTTCCTTGCACGTCAACACCGCCGGATCAAAATCGCAACCGAGAGGATCCGAAATTATGCCGTCCGCCACACCGTCTTTCGCATCACACTCTTGCAGGAGCGCGCTACTGATTATGTTGCGATCGGCATCGCTGATAGCCTGCGCGATGATGGGCTTGCCATTCGCGTCTTTTGGTGCAATCTGGTTGAACGCGACAGGGATCCACTTGCCGATCGCCAGGTTGGAGAGTCCGGTGCGCATGGCGGGATCACCCGAAATAATTCCGTCAAAGACTGCAGGGTAGCGTTGCGAAAGAATCATGCCCTCGCGGCCGCCGGTGGAGCATCCGGAGAAATACGAAAAGGCTGCCGGCTTCCCGTAGTATTGCGCGACCAGTTGTTTGGCCAGGGCGGCGACCTCGGCGTTCGCGAGATAGGCGAAATCCAGATAGGCCTGCTGGTCTTTCATGAAACCGAAATCAAATCCGCGTTCACTTTTATGGCCGGTATCGGTGCTGACTACGGCGAACCCGCGCATCAGGCCGGGCGTATCTCCCGCAGCATTCAGACCGAGCGGGGGAAACACTATGCCGTTGCTGCCGCCTCCACCCTGCATCAGGAAATCGCCGTTCCATTGATTGGGAAGGGCGAGCGCAAAGTTGATGCCAAAATTCTCGCCTCCAACTCCGGCGCGTCGATTGATGACGCCCTCGACTCGACAATATGCAGGTATGGGAGCACTGTGGCCTGGGCCGTAAAGATTAGGCACAGTGGTTCCATAAGCAATCTGCTCGACTTTCGTGATTTCAACGCTCGCAGCTATAAAGCCCTTCAGGGCGGTACATGAGTTTGCCTGCTGGGCCTGCGCAGCAGTGCTCAGCAGGAGTATGGTCCACGCCATGGCTTGCCACGATCTGGGTTGCAATGTTGTCCTCACCTTCCTGTGTGGGCGCCGATTATCGCAGACTCGGCAGCCGGCGAACTTGCGTCAGCAATGGCTTCGTTCAGTTGTTTCATGGTGAGGCTATTCCGAGAGCATCCGGGTGCCTTTCACTTGAAATGTACCGGTCACTGCCGGTGCGACCGTGTTCGGCTGACCTCCCCCGATTGAAACCGAATACTTCCCCTTCGCGATGATCGGCTTGCCGTCTGCGGTTACCATGCTCAGGTCGCGTTCCTTCAACTCGAAGCCGACCTTCTGCGATTCGCCTGGCTTTAAGTGAACGCGCTTGAAGCCGCGCAGGGCGCGCAGGGGCGCTCCCGCCACGTGCGGAAAACTTAGATAGAGCTGGGCAACCTCGTCTCCCTCGCGCTCTCCGGTATTGGTAACAGTTACCTCCGCGGTCAGTGGATCGCCCGCCTTGAGCGCCTTCTGCGGAAGCGTCAGGCCGCTGTAAGAAAATGTCGTGTAGCTCAAGCCATACCCGAACGGATACAGCGATTTGCCTTCGAAATAGCGGTAAGTCCGCCCTTTCATTGCATAGTCTTCAAACGGTGGAAGTTGATCGATGCCGGTATAGAAAGTGACCGGCAGGCGCCCGGCGGGATTGTTCTTCCCCGAAAGTGTCTCCGCAACCGCCGCACCACCTTCCTCACCCGCATACCAGGATTCCAGAATCGCGTTCACATGTTCTTGTGCCCAGTTCACGGCAAGCGCGCTTCCGTTGGCGAGCACGAGTACGACTGGCTTTCCCGTGGCCGTCACCGCTTCGAGCAACTCCTGCTCCGGTTTCGGTAGATCAATGCTGGTGCGGTCGCCCCCTTTGAATCCTTCCTCGCTCACGGCCATCTCTTCGCCTTCGAGCTGGCTGGTGATTCCCATCACCGCAACCACCACATCCGCGTTCTTCGCCACTTCAATTGCGGCGGGGTCCGGTTTCGGATCGTACTTCGCCCAAATCAACTGGGCCTGCGTGGGCCCGGGTTTCGTCTGCCGGTACCTGACTTCGAGGGCCGTCTTCTTACCCTGCTCAAGATGAATGTGTCCGACCTTGCTTTGCGACCGCTCGCTGTCCAGGTACTGCATCACCAATGGTTTTCCATCAACCAGCACCATCGCGAAGTTGCCGCTGGCGCGTACGCCGATGCTGTAGTCGCCGCTTTCGTTGACCGTGAGAAACCCTGCCCACTCCACCGATAAAGGATAGGTGCCAGCGGCTTCCTGAGGGACACTCCCTGAATTCAAGTCAACCGTGCTCACCGTGCGCGTGGCTAATACAGCGCCCCGGCCCGGGTCCACCCCCGAAGAGAACTTCGCGGTGAGCCCTGGCTGACCTTCCGCATTGGTCAACGCCGACTCCGGGACCAGTTCTCCATCGGCTCGCAGAAACTGCGTCCCGGCAACAAAGTTGATTTGCGCTTCCGGGAACTCCGCTTTCATGCCGTCGAGAACGGAAACGATGTGGGTTGGGCTTCCGCTGTAATTGCCCAGCAGATATTTTGTTTGGTCTGCCAATGGACCCACTAGGGCGATTTTGAGTTTGCCCTGCTTGAGCGGCAGGGTACCGTCGTTTTTGAGCAGCACCATGGACTCATTGGCGATGGTCCGCGCCAGCGCGCGGTGCTCCGCGCTGTCCAGTTCCTTTTCGTCAATTTTCGTATATGGCACGATCTCCGGCGGATCGAACATGCCCAGCTTCATGCGCGCCGTAAACAGGCGTATGAGCGCGGTATCGATCTCGCTTTCCTTTAAGAATCCTTGCTTGTATGCGTCATAGTAAGGGCGGTAGTCGTGATCGTCCTTGACTTTGGCGAAGTCGATGCACTCGTTGTCCATGCCCCGCTGAATGGCGAGCGCGGACGCCTCCGGCTGGGTCTTCGTAAAGTGATGGTCACGAAAAATATTGACTACTGCGTCGCAGTCAGAGACGACGTAGCCCTGGAACTTCCATTTGTTTCGCAGTTGGTCTTGCAGCAGGAACTCGTTCACGCACGCAGGCTGTCCGTTGATGCTGTTATAAGCGCACATCACCGAAGCGGCCCTGGCTTCGGTTACGGTCGCGCGAAAGGCCGGCAGGTAGGTGTCCAGTTGATCATGTTTGCTGACCATCACATCCGCCTTGTGGCGCGTGCTTTCGGGCCCGCTGTGGACCGCGTAGTGTTTCGGCGTCGAAATGACGCGATAGTATTTCGGATCGTCGCCCTGCATGCCCGTAACGAACGCGACCCCCATACGGGCCGCCAGGAACGAGTTGCGAGATCTTTTCTTCCACCGTCATTCAAATATGCGGGCTTGACGGGCTGCCGATCTGGTCCACCGGAATCTTGCGCGCTAAGCCCGCTGAGAACGAACACAGGCATAAAGAGGACGAGTAGACGGAAGTTAACGGGACGCATGGAATCTCCGGGTTCGAATCGAGTTTAAGTGTAATCGTTTACTCCGCCGCCTCGATTCCAAACTTTTCGAGCACCTGATCCAGTGGCAGGCTCTACAATGGAGGGTTGAAGACACCCATGGGCAGGCTTTGCTCAGCTCGCAGGAGAATGACTGTCTTTCGAGAAAGGCTGCACGGCGGTGGACGCCGCCAGAGTGAGTGGCGCGGATTGCAGGCTCGGCCGCTCTGGTAGCTGAAAACTGCCGGCGATTCAATTCGATGCCTCCTTAACTATCTCAGCATTGCGATCTTCATGTTGCGGAAATACACCTCAGCCCCTTCGCATTGGAAGAGGATTTTGCCCTTTGTAGTGTTGGCATTCGTTCCCAGTATGGCAAGTTTTCCGTTCACAAAATACATAATCCGGTCATGATCAACCACCAGTTCGAGGACATTCCATTTACCGTGCGGCCGTTCCAGATCGTTTACCGGATCACGGTGCCCGGTGACATTGACGAGAGGGCCCCTGCCGGTATGCGGGATGCGAATATATGCGCCCGGCCCGGATGACGTGCTTTCATAGGCCTTCCCGTCCACGGTCGCGCCGGTGCCGCCGACCACCCACATGTCGCCCGTACCGCCTTCGTTGATCTGAAACTCCATCATCCGCGGCCAGACTTTGAGCGGCCCCGTAATGTTGTATTGAATGCCGCTGTCCCTGGCTTTCCCGTCGCGCGGCGGGTACGTCTTTTCACCCCATTTGAATTCGGCGCGCAGATAGTAATTTTCATATTCCTTCTGGGTCACAAGCCCGCCGAACTCCTGCCCTGAAATGTGGAGCACGCCTTTTTCAACCTGAAAGACTTTGTTGGGATCGCTGTTGATACCCTGCTTCTCAAGCAGGGTGTCGAAACCGGTCAAATCCTTTCCGT
>DATGYF010000527.1:0-11258 GCA_035298145.1 Terriglobales bacterium
TCGGCCAGGGACCTGGCATCCGGATTCGTGGCGGTCTCAACGGGCAAAATGTGGAGCAATGTCAGGGATGCCTCGTATTCCGACGCCAGCGAAACAAGATACGGGAGTACCGACCGGGATTCATCGGAAAGATCGGTGGGAAACAGGATGTGCCTGACTTGAGTTTCCTCCATTGAACGCTTCGAAACATTGGGTCCAACTGTGAGCACCGGACACGGCAAATTGCGGAAAAGCTCCTCCGCCACCGAACCCATCAACAGGTGCTTCCATCCGGTGCGGCCGTGAGTGCCCAAGATGGCCAGATCGATATTCTTTTCACGCACCAACCGTGTCAGTTCCTGTGACGGAGCTCCTGATTTAAGGATTGCGGTCGCTGAAAGCCCAGCCAACTCCTTCGTGTTCAAGAGTTGCTGCACCTTGGATCGAGTTTCACGCTCGTCCTTATTTTGCAGAGCACCGGCAGCTTCAGGGCTGACCATCGTGTATGGAAGAGGCGTCCATACATTGGCCACAAACACGTGGGAACCATATCTGCGGGCAATGTTTGAAACCAATGGCAGCGCCGCGAGAGACGCCTCGGAGAAATCAGTCGCGTAGAGGATTCGGTTAAGCGTGACCTCAGGCAGGATGGGAATGACAACAGCATCGTTCTTCATACTCGTCACCTGGCTCCATGTTCTGCTTGGGAAGACTTCTCATCGGTGACCGATGTCACGTCCGCATGTGACCGGAATCACGACAGGTGGCAAGGTGTGGTGGCCATGTTTCGCCGCAGGGAGTGTGAGGCTATGCTGCGGATTGTTCTGGCTTAGAAGTCGGTCAAGACTTCGACGGGAAACGCGACTCGAACCGCATTGACGACAGCTGCGAAATCGATGATTTCCTGAAGGATTGCGCCCTCCAGCGGAGGCAGATACCCGGCTGCGGCCGCGATCATGCCAACCATGCTGGCCGCCATCCCGCCGATGGCGCTTTGCAGGGCGATGGAGCGCATGCGATGACTGATGTGAATCAGTTCATCGACCTTCTCCAGTGACGTGGTTAAGATGACTGCATCCGCAGCCTCGGACGTAATGTCACTGTTCGGACCGAACGCCACACCTACCGTGGCAGCCAACAGAGCCGGCGCATCATTAATTCCGTCGCCGATGAACAGCGTCCGCGCTTGCCTGGTTTCGCGCTCCACGATCTCGACTTTCTGCTCCGGACTCTGCCCTGCGAACACCTGGGTAATCCCGACCTGGTCTGCCAGGTAACGCACCTCTGATTCCCGGTCGCCTGATACCAGCATCACGCGGTTGACATAATGCCGGGGTGCGAGATGATGCACAAACGGTTTTGTATCCTGCCGGGGCGCATCGTGGAAGCGGAAAGCGCCCGCATAACGGTCATCCACAAAAACCAGGCATTCGAGTCCGGAGACCGGCGGCGGGAGCCCGGGCAGATCGGGATTGACTTTTCCCCGTCCGGTGATTGCCACGCTGCGTTCCCCGACCATCCCTTGCAGACCCTTCCCAGGAATTTCGCGTATTTCGGAAACGTCCAGCAGAGCTAACTTTTCGTCGCGCGCTGCCTGGGTCACTGCTCCCGCCAGCGGATGCTTGGAAAACTGCTCCAGGCTGGCGGTTGCCTGTAACAGGCTTTCACGTGTGAATCCGGGCGCGTTCAGGATTTCCGTCACCCTGGGTTTCCCATAGGTGAGCGTTCCAGTCTTATCGAAGATCAGTGTTCGGCAGGTAGTGATCTGCTCGAGCGCCGCCGGACTCTTGATAATGATGCCGCGCTTCGCGGAGAGGGAAATGGCCCCGATCACTGCCACCGGAATTGCCAGAATCAATGGACACGGCGTGGCAATCACCACCACTGCCAGAAAGCGCATCGCATTCCCCGTGATCAGCCAGGTCAATCCCGCAACCCCTACGGCGATCGGTGTGTACCATGCGCCCAGACGGTCTCCGATCCGTCGCAGTTGAGGGCGCTTCTCCTGCGTCTGTTCCATCACCTGCATGATCTTGGCATAGCGCGAATCCACCGCTCGCTTTTCGGCTTCGACCGTCAACGCCATTTCGCCATTGATCGCCCCTGAAAACACCTTTGAGCCCGGAGCCTTTGAAATCTCGAATGGCTCGCCCGTCAGGTAGGACTCATCCATGATCCCCCGGCCACCAACCACCACTCCATCCACCGGACATATCTCGTGGGGGAGAACAAGCAGCCGATCGCCCACCCGCACGTCATCCAACTGAATGTCCTCTATTTTTGGTCCCAGCTTGCGATGGGCCACTTGTGGCGTCCGCCTGGCCAGCGCGTCCAGCACTGACGATGCCCGGCCGGTGGCGAATTGTTCCAGAGCCTCGCCCCCCGAAAGCATCAACACAATGATGGTTCCGACCAGGTACTGGCCAAGCAAAACAGAAGTAAGGATCGAGACTCCAGCCAGCAGGTCGGAACCGAATTCCCGCGCCCACAACTTTCTCGCCAAAGTGGCCATGATCGGAATTCCCCCCACGGCCAGTGCAACAAACAGTGGGGCCAGCATGGCCATCCGGGGAGCGTGGGTGAGATAGCGGAGTGCGAGATGGGCGGCAATTGCAACCGTAGTAAGGGCGGCAATATAAAGCGCTGTCGAAAAGCGGTGAATGACGCCGGTTTCCGATCGGCCAGATGAGCGGGTGAGATGCCCGGCAGACTGGGGATGGGCCTCCGGCACCGCGGTTGATCTATCGTGCATCACGATTCGATCTTATAGCGATGAGGGTCGGCGCAGTGGCAAAAGTGCCAAGCTTGACGAAGAAAATGTATTGTCTCCAGCACCCACGCCGGGCACGGCGCGCTAGCCCCAGCGGGGCTGTTCATCCAGGCTGATGCCCAGTGCGGTCTTGGCCACCACTTCGTGCGTCAGGAAGGAATTAGCGGGATGGATTCGCCCCAGACGCGCATCGCGAATCAAGCGCTCGTAACCGGCAGAGCGAAAGATGCCCAGGCCGCCGGTTACGTCCAGCCCAAGGTCCACGACGCGCCACGAGCCTTCGACCGCGTGGTACTTGGCGGCAAAGATTTTTGCCGGCCAGGCCGCGCCGTGATCCACGCCGTTTGACCAATCCTCGGCGACGCTTTCCAGATGCGGTCCAATCGATTCCAGCTCGATGACCATGTTGGCAATGGCATGCTGGATCTCCGGGTGATATGCCATCGAACGCGTGAGCCCCAGTGAGCCCTTGCCTTTCACCGCTGCGATGCTCTGGTCGAGCGCGCGCCTGGCGAGTCCGTAGTAAACATTTCCAAAGCCCATCAGGGCCCAGGCAAAGACTGCGAGTACGAAGGAATCGACTCCCGCCCCGCCGGGGGAAACCACCCGGGCGATGTAGCGGTCTGGAACAAATGTATTCAGCAGAACCGTGTCATCGCTGCGGGTCGCGCGCATGCCCAGAACGTCCCATGTCTCCTTGATTGTGTATCCCGGAGTATTGCGAGGCATGAACGCGTGGACGATTTTCGGCTGGTCCGGGTTGCTGGTATCCATTCCGTGCAAACCGAACCGGGTCCATACCGGCGTCAGACTGCCGAAATGCTTGTGCCCGGTGAACCTGTAGCCGCCCTCGACGCGCTCGGCGTTTGTGGTGGAGAGCAGAACGGGGATATCGTTGCCGCTCTCCGCGTGGCCGGCAGCGAAGATCTCGCCCGCCGCTGCCTCACGCAAGATCCACTCGAGTGAGGTATCTCCGCGGCGCCACAAATCAGCGGCAACGCCGAGCCAGTAAAGATGCATGTTTACCGCAAGGGCAGTGGCGGGCGCATGGTACGCCAGTCGGCGTTGCTCCCGGCAAACTTGCGCCAGGGTCATGCCGGCGCCGCCGAATTCGGTGGGCAGAGGCAGCAGCAGATATTTCGCTGCCCGAAGCTCCTCGAAATCTTCATCGACGAAGCGGTTTTCCCGGTCACAGGCGGGGGCGCGCGAAGCAAAACGCGTCAGCATTTCTTCACTTAGCACCGGCTTGACCGGCTGCGGCAAGGACGCCGCATGGTGGGAGGTGCCATCGTTGCCAGAGGACTCTCTCGAAAACGTTGTATCAGGAGCTGAATTCATATCGCACTTCCTGCTGAAGTTGAATTCTTACCGCTGTCCTGCCCGGTTGACGCAATCAGGTCCCAAGGCGCGAGGCCGCGCGAGGAGTGGAACGGTCACAACTCGCACGACCAGGCTTACCCCAGTTACGGACGAGCTTCGTAAACGATGTTGAACGGTGTTTCCGTAGCTCGCCGGAAGCGGCTGAATCCGGCCGAGTTCACAACCTCGCGAATTCTAGCCTCGCCCGCCTGCGCCCCCAAGCATAATCCAACTTCTTGTGAGCGGGAACAGGGCGTGCACAGCAGGGTCGAAAACGAGTAGTAAACCCGGCCGACAGGATTCAGGTTGTCTTTCAACTGATCGTTGGCAAAAGGCTCGACGATCATCCAGGTGCCATCCTTGGCCAGCGACTGCCGGACGTGCGCGGCCGCCCCAATCGGGTCGCCCATGTCGTGCAGGCAATCGAAGACCGCCACGAAGTCGTAGCCCTTGCCGGGAAACTCCTTTGCCTTCGATACCTCGAAAGTTACCCGGTCGGCGACGCCGGCCCGCCGGGCGGACTCCCGGGCTGTCTCAATGGATTTATCGTGGTAGTCGAATCCGAAGAACTTTGACTTGGGGAATGCTTGGGCCATCAATATTGTGGAAGCCCCCAGGCCGCATCCCACATCGGCTACCTTCGCCCCTGCCTCCAGCTTCTCCTTGACATCGCTCAAGGCTGGAATCCACGCGCTCACGAGATTGGCGGCATATCCGGGACGAAAGAACTTTTCACAGCCATGGAAAACGCCGTCCGCGTGCTCGTGCCAACCCATACCGCTGCCCGTGCGGAAAGAATCCGCAATGCGCGGGACCGCCGCGAGCGAGCCCAGGGCAAGCTCAAAAGCCCCGGGGAGGTAGGCAGGGCTATCTTCTTTGGCCAGCGTGAAAGCCTGTTCCTCATTCAGGCCGAATTTGCCGGTCTTATCGTCATAAGTGACGTAGCCTCCTGCAGCTTGGGACGCCAGCCACTCGCGCAAATAGCGCTCATCGGTCTTTGTTCTAGCGGCAAGTTGGGCGGGCGTCATGGGTTCCCCGGCGAGGGCCTTGTAAAGCCCCAACCTCTCCCCGATGACGACCATGCCGGTATGAACCGCGGCGCCGAGATCAGTCACGAATTGACCGATAAAAGCATTCAGTTTGTTCATGTCAAGCGTAGGAACCTGTGCCGTACTCATTGCATTTGTCTCCTTTTTTGTGGACCGGTGAGCCTCGGTGCCGCTGTGCTTGCCTTCCTCGACAACTGGCCCTTTGTTAGAATCCGCTCTGCAGAGCTTCTTCCAGCTCAGTGGCCTCAAGCAACGTTTGCGACGGAGTGCTGAACCTCGCCCAGCCAATGCAAAATTACAAGCATCAGGACGGGATGTAACGAAACAACGCCAAAGAAACGCCGAAATTCAGGAGCGGCCTGGCTTGGTTGAGAGGGGAGCAGACTTGGAGATGAGTCCTTTGAAATATCAATTCGGCGAGTTCACACTGGACGTCGCAAGGGGCTGTGTCTTCAAGGCGGAAGAGGAGGTCAAGCTTCGCCCGAAGGTGTATGAGACTCTCAAGTACCTCGTCGAGCACCCGGGAAGATTGATTGGCAAGCAGGAATTGATGCAGGCGGTGTGGCCCGACGCCTTCGTTACCGAGGATTCACTGGTGCAGTGCACGCTCGAATTGCGTCGCGCGCTGGATGATCGCAGCCAGCGCTTGCTTAAGACAGTCCCTCGTCGCGGTTACCTGTTCACAGCTGAGGTGATCCAACCCGCGCCCACGCCGGACCGCGTACCTGTAAGTAGCTCTTTCGATCTGGCAAGTGAACGCGAGCCGTCCGCGGCGAAGATTGCCCGACGACGTCACGATCTGCCCGTACCGCGTACGTCGCTCATCGGACGGGAGCAACAAGTTGCGGAGGCCGCGGACTTGCTGCTGCGAGGGAATGTTCGGCTGTTGAGCATCACCGGTCCTGGGGGAGCCGGAAAAACCCGCCTGGCGGTGGCTCTGGCGACGGCGGCTGCGGACGGGTTCACGGGCGGCGTTCAATTCGTCAGCCTGGCATCCATTACTAATCCCGACCTGGTGGTCACCGCGCTGGCGGGCGCGCTCGACATCCAGCAAGTCGCCAGCCGTACCATCCCGCAACTTGTCGGCGATCAGTTGCGACACGCAGGACCATTCCTGCTTCTGCTGGACAACTTCGAACAGGTTCTCCCGGCAGCGACCCTAGTGGCCGAAACATTGGAAGCATGTCCATCTCTCAAGATAGTGGTCACCAGCCGGTCGCGCCTGCGTATCTACGGCGAACAGGAATTCCCCGTAGCTCCGCTGGCGCCGAATTCCGCCGTGGAGTTGTTTGTGCAACGCGCGGCGGCAGTCTGGCCCGATTTTGTGATCACCTCCGAAAATGCAACCGCGGTCCAGGAAATCTGTTCACGCCTGGATGGACTGCCGCTGGCCATCGAACTGGCGGCTGCCCGAACCCGGCTACTGCCGCCCGGCGCCATACTGGAGCGTCTGCAAAGCCGCCTGCAACTGTTGACTGGCGGCGCGCTCGACCTGCCGGAGCGGCAACAAACCCTCCGCAAGACCATTGATTGGAGTCACGATCTGCTGAATGAGGCCGACCGGAAACTGTTCCGGAGGCTTGCCGTGTTTGTCGGAGGATGCACCTTGGAGGCGGCGGAGGCAGTCTGCAACACCGGTCGCGACCTGGGTATCGATCTGGTCGAAGGATTGTCATCGCTGGTTGACAAAAACCTGGTGCAGCGTGTGGACCGGGCCGGAGCCCAGCCGCGTTTCGCGATGTTGGAGACGATTCGCGAGTATGCTCTCGAACGCCTCATCGATGGCGGCGAGGAATCGGCTGCACGGCGGGCGCACGCAGCCTACTGCCTGGTCCTGGCCGAGGAAGGCAATCCGGAACTAAGCTCAGCGGACCGCGCTCGCTGGCTGTCGCAATGCGATGTCGAGATCGATAATTTGAGGTTTGCTCTCGACTGGCTATTTCAGACCCGGGACCTGGACTGGGGGTTACGGCTATGCGTGGCCCTGTTTCGGTTCTGGGACATGCGCGAACATCTCGTCGAAGGCCGGGCCCGACTGGAAACCGTTCTGCGCCTGGCCGGCGCCGACCACGCAAAAGAACGGGCCCGAATCTCGCTTTTTCTGGGCGCGTTAGCGACCACTCAGGGCGATTATCCCGCGGGCGAGCAGGCTCTGGAGCAGAGCCTCTCTCTTTATGAAGACCTGGGTGATGAATCGGGCATCGCCGCGTCCTTGAATGCTTTGGGAGTGTCGGCGCGGGACCGCGGCGACTACCTTACGGCCCAGAGAAATTTTGAGCGCAGCCTCGCCTGCTGGCGGATACTCTCGGACCGGCAGGCAACCGCACGCTGTTTGCACAACCTGGCTAACGTGGTCAAGGTTCGCGGCGACTATCCACGCGCTGAATGGGCCCTGCGCGAGGCCACGGACATTTTCGAGGAATTGGGTGATCGTACCGGCGCCGCCTGGTGTATCAGCCAGCAGGGTGACATAGCGCGTGCACGGGACGACCGCGATGCCGCTCGCGGCTTGTACCAACGTGCGCTTTCCATCTTCCGGGAAGGCGGAGATCCATGGGGTTCGGCGCGGTCCCTGACGGATTTGGCCTACATCGACTGCGAGCAGGGAAACCATGCGGCGGCACACGCCGCATGTTCTGAAGCGCTGGAGATTTTTGCGGGTTTGGGGCACCGGCGCGGTATCGCACGCGCGCTCGAAGGCTCCGCCTGCCTGGCCCTGGCGCAAGGACATGCCGAACGCGCACTGAAGCTGGCCGCCGCCGCGGCGCATTTACGCCAGTTGATCAGTGCTCCTTTGCATCAGGCGGAACAATCCAAGCTTGAGCAGTCGCTGCTGGTGGCCTGGAAATCGCTCAATGAAGCGGAAGGAAAGCGCGCCTGGACGGAAGGTTCCGAGATGAGCCTTGAGCAAGCCATCCAGTTTTCTCTGGAGGGGCGAGAATCCACACGCTCAGGTTAGCAGTCTTGACGAGGCCCTTGTCCGGCCTTGCTGTCGCCGTTAACGAACCTGCTTCAGCTCCTTGCCGACCCCGGGCCTGCCTTTGCCGGCCCGCTGGCAAGGCCTTATTGGGCCTCTTTTCGCCATTCTCCAGGACCGGACCCATGCTTTTCGGCGGAGGAACTCAGACGAAAACTGGAATCCATCGCTCATCACGGGTTATCTTGTCTGGCTGGCCACGAATGCGGCTAGGGCCATCGATGAGGACATGGATATGGTAAGACGACGTGAGTTTCTCAATGCCCTTGCGGTTGGAGCGGCGGGTCTGGCGGTGGGAAGCACGGCTAAAAGCTATGGCCAGATACTCGGTTCCAACGATCGCCTGAACTTTGCCGTGATCGGCCTTAACGGGCGCGCCTACGCTCATCTCTCGGCGCTCAAGGCTAACCGCAGCGCCGCCCGCATTTCGCATGTCTGCGATGTGGACAGCAACATACTCAAAAAGTTCGCCGACAGCGTGCAGCAGGAGATGGGCGAAGCACCGGTCTCCGAAAAAGACTTCCGTCGAATTCTCGCACTGAAGGATGTGGACGCCATCACCATCGCCACTCCCGACCACTGGCATACGCCGATGGCGATTGCCGGGTTGCAGGCCGGGAAGCACGTTTTTCTGGAGAAGCCATGCAGCCACAATCCCGCCGAGGGCGCGATGCTGGTGCAGGCCCAGCAGAAATATCGCAAGCTGGTGCAGATCGGCACCCAGCAGCGATCTTCGCCGCACACCATCGAGATCATCGAAAAAATTGGCCAGGGCATGATCGGCCGGCCCTACTTCGCCAAGGCCTGGTACAGCAACGCGCGGAAGTCGATCGGCATAGGTAAGGAAACGCCGGTGCCGCCTCAGTTGGATTGGGACCTCTGGCAAGGCCCGGCGCCGAGGCGTCCTTATACGGACAATGTGCAGCCCTATAACTGGCATTGGTTCAGAATCTATGGCACCGGCGAAGCGCTCAACAACGGCACCCACGAAGTGGATGTCTGCCGCTGGGCCCTGGGCGTGGACTATCCGAAGCGGGTCACGGCGTCAGGCGGCAGATACCATTTCAAAGATGACTGGCAGTTTTACGACACGCTGGTGACCAGCTTTGAGTACGACGACAAGATGATTACCTGGGAAGGGAAGAGCTGCGAGGGAATGAAGTACTATGGCCGCGACCGGGGTTCGACCATCATGGGAACTACCGGCAGCGTGCTCGTCGATCGCGATGGCTACGAGATCTACGATCTGAACGGGAACAAGACGAGCGAATTTAAGACGGGCAGTACAACCTCATCCACCGACCTGCTCGGCCGCGATTCCATGACCGATGCACACTTCACAAACTTCATCGCGGGAATCCGCAAGGGCGAGAAACTCAATGCGCCCATTGCTGTCGGCAATGTTGCAGTTACCATGCTGCAGCTTTCCAACATCGCATGGGAAGTAGGCCGGGAGCTGCATCTCGACCCCGGGGATGGGCGGATCCAAGGTGACCCGGAAGCGATGAAAATGTGGGGCCGCGAATACGAAAAGGGCTGGGCGCCGCATATTTAAGGTGGCACCCGCCATGCGATGACGATCCGGGCGAGGGCTTGACCGCTTATGACAAAGGTGCTTTCCCGTCGCAACTTCATTCGCTCCGGCGCGGCCGGCGCCGCAGCGTTTGCTGCTTCAAGCAACGCTTTCGTTAAGGCTGAGGGACGGCCATCGGTGGAGCAGCCGTCGCCGATCCGTTTGGGCCTGGCTAGTTACACCTTCCGCAACTTCACCCGCGCGCAGTCCATCGGTTTCATGAAGCAGCTGAATGTGCGCGACCTGAACGCCAAGGACGTGAAAGATCATCTTCCGACAGATTCCCAGGACGAAGCCGCAGCGCTGGCGGATTATTCCTCGGCGGGCGTCAGGCTGCACGCGGCCGGTACCATCTATTTCCCAAAGGATGAAGATGAGGACATCCGGGCCAAGATCGAATACTGCAAGCGGGCGGGAATCACCGTCATCGTCGCCGGCGATCCCGCACCCGAGACTTTGCCGCGAATAGAAAAATTCGTAAAGCAATACGACATCCGCATCGCAATCCATAATCATGGCCCTGAGGACAAGTTGTGGCATTCGCCCCTGGATGTATTAAAGGTGGTAAAGGGTATGGATCCGCGCATAGGGTGCTGCATCGATGCCGGGCACACCGCCCGTGCCGGAACCGATGTGGTCCAGGCGATCCACAAAGTTGGTCCTCGGTTGTTCAATGTGCATATGAAAGACCTGACGAATTTTCAGGATAAGGAGAGCCAGGTCGCGGTCGGAGAAGGCATCATGCCGGTGCGGAGGATGTTCGAAGCGCTGGTGTCGACAAAATACAAAGGTTTTGTAGATCTTGAGTATGAGATTCATCCTGATGATCCGATGCCGGGCGTGATCAGCAGCTTTGCCTATATGCGAGGCGTCCTGGCAGGCCTGGGGTACGCCAGATAAGGTCAACATCTGTTCCCCAGGACATAGGTGTTCGGAACGGACGATTTCGCCTGCAACGCCAGAACCCCGGATCTCCCAACCTCTTTCGCGTCCTTTGCGAAAGGGATGGTTGATGGAGATTTAACTGCCTCCGAACTGGTAATTCCCAGGATTTCGGGGATGAAGTCTGAACATCTTCAAGTGAAAATCCCTCCTTTTAACCAGCCGCGACAGCTCCAGAAAGTGTTTGACATCAGATATAGTGTTATAGTTAACTAACACAGTGCGAAGTGCCAAAGTTCGTTTGAACTCAACGAGGACAGAAAACAGTTCTGGCCGACGGCAATAGCTTCGCAAGGAGAATGAAACATGAAATCCCATCGTTTTGTGCTGTCCGCAGTTCTGTTGTCGCTCTCCAGCCTGGCTTTCGCGCAATCTGATGCGCAGAAGTCTTTTGACCAATTGAAAACTCTGGCGGGTTCGTGGGAGGGCCATGTGACGACGGTCCCGCCCGCCGCCGACATAGAAGGCAAGCTCATGCAGGTCACGCTGCGCCCGACTTCCATGGGTAACGCACTCATGCATGAGATGACGGGAGCGGGAAGACCCGACGATCCGATCACCATGCTGTATGTGGACGAGGGCCGCCTGATGTTGACGCATTACTGTGAC
>DATGYF010000528.1:0-6168 GCA_035298145.1 Terriglobales bacterium
CAAAGGAGGGCTCCCCGTGGCGGTCGTGGAAAAGGTCGCGGTCTGGCCGGGCGCCACAGTCTTACTGGAAGGATGCGACATGATCCTGGGAGCCGCATGGTTGGAAGGAGGAGGAGAAGTGGATGTAGTGTCCCCGCCGCAACCCGACAAGATCGCAGCTAAACTCGCACACAGACACACCGCAACGTAAGCTGACAGACGCATGGCTGGACGACTCCCCCAGGAAGTGGCTGGGGACAGGAGCGTTAGCGTTAGGCCAGGTCAAAAAGTATGCCACTTTTGCCGCTTAAACTCAAGGCAACCCCCGGGGAGTGCGATGGCTTAACCTCCAACAAAATCCTCGAAAAACGACGCGCCAGAGTGGCAGGCCCCCTTCGTTCCTTCGACTTCGTGCAATAGAGTTTGTTAATCTCGGTCGGCGAAAATGCGAGTTGCTGCCATCCTTGGGTTGGGCTCGTCAGCCAGGCATCTACAGCCCTTCGCGCGTTGCTCCGACGCCGTATGGCAGTTAGGGATGCCGGCGAACGCCGATGAAGCGGATGCCATTCTGGTTTTCGGTGGCGACGGCACGGTGCACCGTCATTTGCCGCAACTGGTCAGGCTGCGGCTTCCGGTGCTGGTGGTGCCGCATGGCAGCGGCAATGATTTTGCCCGGGCGCTGCATTTGCGCAGGGTGGACGATGCACTGAGGGCGTGGCGGCAGTTCGTTTCCGGAGGCGGCAGCGTGCGCCAGGTTGACTTAGGCGTGATTGCACCGCCGGACGCGGGCGGGGCGCCCGCGCCACACGGGCCTGGAGATGGACGCTACTTCGGGTGCGTTGGCGGGGTGGGACTTGATGTCGAGGTGGCGCGCCGCGCCAACCGACTTCCCCGCGCCCTCCGCCGGCGCGGCGGCTATATGCTTAGCCTTCTGCCTGCCCTGTCCGGTTTCCATCCGGTAGGAGTAAGGGTCCAGGCCTCACTCGGCGAAGCCTCCTTGAGCACTCGCTACGCCGGGTCCGCTATGCTGGTGGCTTTCGCTAACACGCCCACCTTTGGTGGCGGCATCAGGATCGCGCCCGACGCCCGGCTCGACGATGGGAGGCTGGAAGTCTGTGTAGTTGAGGCCATGGGGAAAGCGCGCCTGCTGCGGCTGTTCCCGTCCGTCTTTTCCGGCCGTCATCTAACCCTTGCGGAAGTCAAGTACTTCCAGGCCCACCGCCTGCGAATCGAGACCGAAGAACCGGCAGAGGTATATGCCGACGGCGAGTATGTCTGCTCAACCCCGGTGGATGTGCGGGTTGAGGGGGGTGCGCTGCGGGTGATCGTGCCCTGAAGGCTTCCTGAAAGCCCGCCGAGTCACTATACTAACGCTGCCAATTAGGAATGGCGTTCGCCGGTCAATCTGTTTGTGAAGGCCTGCCATGATTAATGTGAGGCGCGATACAGCCCGGTACGCTGTGGCGATACTGGCAGCCGTCATCGCTATCCTGCTCCGCAAGCTGCTGGATCCCCTCATCGGGCCGCAATACCCGTACAACACGATGTTTCTGGCAGTCGTCGTGTCCGCCTGGTACGGCGGG
The DNA here is from genome assembly GCA_035298145.1 of Terriglobales bacterium. Classification (GTDB taxonomy): domain Bacteria; phylum Acidobacteriota; class Terriglobia; order Terriglobales; family Acidobacteriaceae; genus JAIQFF01. Next base: position 1,563 of record DATGYF010000528.1, read on the forward strand.
ATCGGGCCTGCGCTTGTGTCCATGGTGGTGGGAGCGGGCGCCATTTTGTACTGGTTCGTGCCGCCTTACCACTCGTTCGCGGTCCGGAGTTCGGCTGAAGCCTTCGGACTGCTGGTCTTTCTTCTGATGTCCGCGGTCATTGCGGCCCTGGGCGAATCGACGCGCCGCCAGGCGGATAAACGCGAAAGCGCTGAAGTGGCCCTGCGGGAAAGCGAGGGCCGCACCCGGTTCAGTCTCGAAGCCGCGAATGTCGGGACCTGGGAGTGGGATATGACCACGGGCAACGTCCGATGGTCGGACAATATGGAGAGAATTCACGGACAAGCTCCAGGCTCGTTCCGCGGTAATTTCGAAAGCTTTCTGCAGGGCGTACATCCTGAAGACCGGGAAACTATACCGCGTCTCATCCAGCAGGCGGTGGCCGGGGACGGAAAGTACAGTGTGTTTTACCGGCAATGCCGGACCGATGGCAGCTTCGGATGGATGGAGGGAAAGGGACAGGTTTTTTACGACCGCGCCGGCAAGCCCACCCACATGCGCGGGGTCTGCACTGACGTGACAGAGCGCAAGCAGGCTGAAGACGAGCTCCGCAAAGAACGGGAGAACCTTGAGGCCCGCATCATCGAGCGGACTTCAAAGCTGAACGCCGCGAACGGGAGTCTGCGTGAACTATCCGGCCGATTGATGCAGATTCGAGACGATGAATCGCGCCGTCTGGCCCGTGAGCTGCACGACAGTATTGGGCAACTTCTCGCTGCCCTCAGTATGAATAATTCAGTGGTGGGCGCTGAAGTGAACAAGCTGAGTCCGGCGGCGGCGAGGGCATTTTCTGAAAACGTGAGCCTGGTCAACCAGATAAGCGCGGAGATCCGCACTATTTCGCACCTCCTGCACCCGCCGCTGCTGGATGAAGCCGGCCTGCCTTCGGCCCTGCGATGGTATGTGGAAGGGTTTTCAGAACGCAGCAGGATCAAGGTCGATCTGGAGATGCGCCCCGAACTGGCGCGCTTGCCGAAAGAAGTCGAAATTTCGATCTTCCGCACGGTGCAGGAATGCCTTACTAACATTCATAAGCATTCGGACAGTCCTACGGCGACAATTCGTGTCATCCAGGAGGGCGAGAGCCTGAGACTCGAGATCGAAGATGCGGGCAAAGGGATACCGCCGGAGAAGCAGTCGCTGCTGACTTCGCCCGGCGCCAGCGGAGTTGGGGTGAGCGGAATGCGGGAACGCCTGCGGCAATTGGGAGGCAGCCTGGAGATCCAGTCGGACGCGAATGGGACGCGGGTTACAGCCACATTGCCCGTTGAAAGCCCGGCGGTGCCGCTGCGAGAGACCGCTTGATGCCGCCCCCTTCTTGAGGGAGTCGGTTTACCGGACCGCTTCTTCGATCGCCTTCATGTCCTGAGCCGACAGGGAAATCCCGGCGGCCTTCAGGTTCTCTTCCAGATGCGCCACCGATGACGTCCCGGGAATCGGCAGCATCACCGGACTGCGGTGCAGCAGCCACGCGAGCGAGAGCTGCGAGACCGTCGATCCGTGCCGCTTTGCCACCTGGTCCAATTTGCCTCCCGGCTTTGCCAGTCGGCCGGCCGCCACGGGAAACCACGGAATGAAGGCCAGTCCGTGCTGCTCGCAGTATTGCAGCACGTCTTCATGCTGCCTGTCCGCGACGTTATATAGATTCTGCACGCTCACGATCTTGACCACTTTGCGGGCCTGATCAATCTCCTTCGGCTTCACCTCGCTGAGTCCGACGTGGCGGATTTTACCCTGACTCTGCAGCTTCGCAATCGCTCCCAGCGACTCTTCCACCGGAACTTTCGGGTCAATCCGGTGCAACTGCCAGAGATCAATGACGTCGGTCTTGAGATAACGCAAGCTCATCTCGACCTGTTGCACCAGGTACTCCGGCCGCCCGAGTTGGACCCATTTGTCCGGCCCCTGGCGAGTAAAGCCGGCTTTGGTTGCCACCACCAGTCCTTGGGGATAAGGCGCGAGGGCTTCGCCGATCAGCGGTTCGCTGACCGCGGGCCCATAGCTGTCCGCGGTGTCGATAAAGTTCACGCCTGATTCGACTGCGCGCTTGAGAACTCGTTTGGCTTCGCTCCGGTCCTTCGGCTCTCCCCAAACGCCTTTGCCGGTGAGCCGCATGGCGCCGTACCCAAGGCGATTGACTTCAAGATCGCCGCCAATTTTAAAAGTCTTCGCTGGTGTGCTCATAGGTTCCTGATGTCCCCGGCGTCCCGATGGTACTGAGAAATCTTTCCGGGACTCGTATTATTGATGCGATTTTCGGCAATCCGGTTCACGGACTTCGAAAGTGGGTTGCGGCAGAGGACGAAGCGGAGAAGGTCCTGGTCTTGAAACCAGAAACTGGAAACCAGAATCGCGATGCCTCTCATGCATGCGTTCGGCTGCGCAGCCGAGGGCAAGATGCCCTCGGGACAGCCGGCGAGACGCCGGCGCTACAAAACCCGGAGCTACGCTGGGGTCTTCTGGTCCCCATTACTCCCGAACCAGTTCCACCCGCCGGTTGCGGGCGCGTCCGGCGAGGGTGTCATTCGGTTCTTTGGGACGGGTAGCGCCAAAGCCCTTGGGGGTGAGGCGGGCTGCGGCGATGTGATAACGATTGACCAGCGCCGACTTCACTGCTTCGGCGCGGCGCTGCGACAGGTCCAGGTTGTATTCATCGCCCCCGATATTATCGGTGTGGCCTTCCACCCGCAGCTTCCAGGTAGGATTGTGATTGAGCGCGTCCGCGATTTCACGCAGTACTGGCTCGGATTCAGGCTTGATCTTGTCGCTGGCAAAGTCGAAGTAGATGCCATAAACCTCAGCCTGTCCGGTTTGCTTCAGTTCCTGCTCGATGTGCTGGCCGCCGGCACCGCCGCCTCCGCCGGAACCGGCCCCAGCGCCCGCACCCGCACCGCCAGCTCCGCTGGATGATGGGGCCCCCGGAGAAGCAGCCGGGGGCGGAGGATAAGAAATCTTCACCACCTGCAGGGTATCGCTTCCTGTCAGTTTCCAGGCCAGAGCCAGAGGATTGTCGAGGTCGTCGAGAAAGTAGAAGTCATTCAAGCCGTCGTCGGTGGTGCATTGCGCATGCACCGCGGGCAACGAAACCCGCCGGTCGTTCAGCAGCACCGGAAACGAAGTCAACCCGCTGCCCGCGCGCTTCAAAGTGCATTGGCCTTTGCCCATGTCGGCGAGGTCTTTGGTCTCCTTGGGAGCACCCGCGGCGCCGCCGCCCGCCATCTGACCCAGAGCGCCGAGCAGGGATCCCGCCATGCCTTTCAGCCCTCCTATGCGGAAGCTGAATTCGGTTTCTCCCTGGTCCTTGAGTTCAACCAGCACCTCCCGGGAAACGCTGATGGCGGTTGATCCCGGCATGACTTCGGGCTGGTTGGGGCCGAACCATTGCATATAGTCGTGCGCGCTCCTTAGGTCCTCGGTGCGAACCGTGCGCGAACCGGTCACCGAGCCGCTCGACTTCGGAGCTTTGTCGCCACTCAGCTTCTGCAGGCCCTCCAGAGGATTGGGAACATTATCGGCGCGGTAAGAGAGGCGCACCGCGGACGCGCTCACCTGCTGGATCTGCTTGATGGATTCGTAGTCTCCGCCGAACTGGGCGATGGCCGTCACCACAGTTAGTCCAGGACGCAGCGGGACTCTGCTCCCGGATTCAGACTGGGAGGAAGGCGTCCAGGCGGGAAAAGAAAGGGGAGCCGAAGTGGAGGAACTGCTGCTGCCGCCGGATCCCTGGCCGCCCGACTTCGAAGATCCCGCTCCCAGCGCTCCCGCCAGCTTGTTCAGGTCGTTCGATTTGTAAGCCTGGCTGATTTCATCGGCCTTCTTCTTGGCCCGGTAGCCGATGTAAGCACAACTGCCCAGGGCGGCCAGAACGATGAGCAGGATGAAAACCAGGCAACCTACAAGGTATTTCGTCAGGGAGTTGCTGCCTTGTGCGGCGGGTTGGGCCGCCGGTTGCGGGGTGGGTGCCGGAGGAAGTGGAGGCTGGGCGGCAGGCTGCACCGGAGGCGTGGCCGCAGTCGCAGGCGCATGGGCCAGGCGGGCGCCACACTTGTCGCAGAAATTGCCTGCGCCGACTGGCGATCCGCACTGTCCGCAAAACGGCATAATGCAATGCTCTCAGAGGCTGAGTAAAACCAACCTCAGGCGCTAAAGCGCGATCAGGTTTGCGCCTGTGCGGCACGACTGAAGTCGCGCCTTCGCCAGTCGCGTCCCCTCCCCGGTCGCGCCTTCCCATCTGGAGTCGTGGCCACTCCCGATCCCGAAAAGGCCGCCGGGCCCTGAGACTCGGGGGCGACGGATTCGTGATTGGCCGACGCCTGACGACTGACCCGACTACAGACGGCCGGCGATCTTGCTGGCCATCTTTTTGGCTGCGTCAGCACTCACCCCGGATTCACGCAGGTCGATGTTTACCATCACGTCGCCTTTGCGCATCATGAGGGCCGAGTTCCCGGGCGCGATGTAAGTCTCATCGCCGATGCCTTCGACGGTGGTAAACGTCTCCATGCCGGAGATATGTTTCATGGCGCCGTGTGCGATCCCCATGGTGATGCCGCCATTCTCCCAGGTG
>DATGYF010000529.1:0-1600 GCA_035298145.1 Terriglobales bacterium
GTGCCCACGCCCGGCTTCACCGAGATAGGCCCGTACTGGTTTGTGATCGAGATGACGGACCTGGGTCCAACGGTGAAGCGGAATTCCTTTCGGACCTCGGCGGAAGCGTAAATTGCCGTCGCCAGTATCACCATGGAAACCAGTTGTGTCCGCCGCGCTATCGCCATTGTGTTTTCTCTCAAAGGACCGCTGCGACTATGAGCCCATCCTGTACTGCCGCCCTGCGGTAGTCCGTCTCCTACTAAGGCAGGGAACGGTCTAAAGCCATTTCGTAAACCGCTGCGCGTTGCTCGTACGCGTCCATCACGATCTGCTGGGCTTCCTCATCGTTGGGATCGGCCTGGGCGGATTCCTCGGCGTCGCGAATGTAAGCATTCACATTCTGCAGATTCGAAGCATATTGCGCCCGCATGGCTGGGGAACGCGACGCCACCGCGGCGAGCAATTGCTGGTCTTCATTGTTAGCGGGCTGGTTTTTCGCCGGCTGCGGGTTGGATATTTGGGCTGGAGCCGTGGCCGTCAACTGTGGCGCCGATTGTGGGCTGAGCCATCCTCTCTGGTACACGCCGATGGCGAACGCCACCAGCGCCAGGGCCGCCACCGGAGCCAGCCATGCTCCCAGGTTCCAGCTTCGCGCGCGGGGCGCCACCACGGGTCCGCCCGGGAGTTCATGGATGACGCCTTCGCGCCGCAATTCGATCTCAATGGAGTTCCACACCCGCGGGCTGGGCTCGGCCAGCTCTTGCAATTGCCGCGCCTCGCGAGCAATGAGATCGAGGTCCGCCAGCAAGCCTGAACACCTGGGGCAGGACTTCAAATGCGCTGCCTGCTCCGCTGTCCTGCCTGCCTCAAACACCTCCGGCAAAATTTCTTGAAACTCGGTGCAGTTCATACTTCATCTCCCCAATTTACCGCTCTCTACAGCCTTGCCATCGCTTACCACGGCTTGGTGGCCTTTTCGGCTCTGCTCGTCTTAAGCGATTCGCGCAATTTCATGCGCGCTTTGTGAAGCTGAGATTTGCTGTTTCCGATGGAGCATCCCACCATGGCGGCAATCTCGTTGTGCTCGTACCCTTCTACGTCGTGCAAGACAAAAATCCTGCGATATCCCGGCGGCAGCGCATCTACCGCACGCTGCAACCGCAGGCGGTCAATCGAGCTCGCCAGGACCGGATCTGGCGCGCCCAGCTCTTTCTTCGGCGCCTCTTCCTCGCTCTCCAGCGTTTCGTCCAGCGGGACCACGGGGAGGCTCTTTTTGCGCAACTGCATCAAGACAACGTTTACCGCCATCCGGTGCAGCCACGTAGAAAAGGCCGATTCGCCTCGAAAGGTGGCAATCTTGCGAAACAACTGCAGAAAAGCTTCCTGAGTCAGGTCCTCAGCTTCCGCTGTGTTGGCGGTCATGCGAAGGCACAACGAGTAAACCCGCCTCTTATGCAGGTTGTACAGAAGTTGAAAAGCTTCCGCATCTCCCTGCTTGGCGCGCTCAATCGCATCTGCTTCCGAAAGCTTGTCGCCCTGTAATTTTTTCGCGTCCGTCAAGTCGCCTTTTCCGGCCGCACTAATTCAGATGCGGCGTAACTGTCTTTTCGTTGTACTG
>DATGYF010000530.1:0-3844 GCA_035298145.1 Terriglobales bacterium
ACATCATGATTCAACTTGATGTCGGACGGGGTGACGATCGTTTGCGTGCGGTTGTCCGCCTCCGCCGGCACTGAAATGATCGGTTGCGGCGCGTGCTCCGGTTCGCCTTTCTGCGGAAGCGGTCGGTGCACGCCCCCGGTATCGAGCGGCGGAAGATATTCGGAAGGAGCGTAATAAATTACATCAGCTCGATTGAAAACCGGGCGATCCAGCACCTGGGGTGGTTGCGGCCAGAGCTGCACCGATCCCCACAACGCCACGATGAACGCCACATGACAAATTGCCGACTGCGCAAAGCGGTTCCACGGAAGACGGGAAGTGACGAAAACATCCGGCCAGAATGAGCCCGGACGGGAATACAGGTGAAGAGATGAATCTTTACTGCCGCGAAACAGGTCCGACAGATTGTGCAGGAAGATTCTATGCCACGGGGGCAAATCCACCAGAAACGCCGGTGCAGGCGCGGCTTTCGACTCTGATTCCGACAAGGGTTCCAGGAGCACCGAGGCTGGCTTCATCGAGTGGACCGCATCGCGCGAAACGCTAATTATAGCGTGCGTTCCGGGCTGTAGATAATTATCAGTGCATAGCGATGGAGGACGGGTGTCCCGCCCGTCGGGAAGAACGAGGGCGGGGCGCCCGCGCCACACTGGGCACTGGTTATCTCCACTGCTGGTTTGCTTTCCATGCTTTAATACGCACATGGGCAGACTGTACCGGATCACCCTCGCTACGCTACTCCTGACCTGCCTGCTCTCGACTGCGCAGAATGCTGCGCCCAATCCGCCTGCCCCAAAACCCGCCGACGATTATTCCGGCATGTATTCTTTTTTGCAGGACGGCGAGTTTGTGCAACTCACCGTCGAAGACAAAGGCCGCGTGACCGGCTTCATTTCACGCTACGGCGACCTCGAAAGCGATCGGGGAGAGTTCCTCGATCTGTTCTTCAAGGAGGGCAAACTCGAGGGCACAGTCTTGGACTTCACCACGCAGACGGTGCACGGGGTGTGGTACGACTTCAAGGGCAGGGTCGAACGCGGACCGGGCAAGAGCCCCGGAGATGAAGCCTACTACCTGCTTAAAGGCACGCTGATCCAAAACACCACGGACGCAAACAAGAAGACCACCGCAAAATCTCGCGATGTCGCTTTCAAATCGTTTCCGAAAGATTTGGACACGCCCGCTCAAAAGTAAGGCTACGTATCATCCAAAATTAAATTCATCTGTCATCCGAGCGGAGTGGAAAGTTCGCTCGCGAACTTTCCACGGAGTCGAAGGACCCCTATGGCACGGGGGCGCTCGTGTCTTGCGCGGTCGTATCGAGTTCGCACTGCTCGAGCCCTCTAGTTCGCAGTGCCGGCAGGGGCCCTTCGACTCCGCAACTTCTTCGCTTCGCGAAGAAGTTGCTCCGCTTGATGCGGCGGATACTCTGCCAACCGCCCCCGCAGTGGCACTTCAGGCCACCGCGTTGTATCCTCGGTGCGTGCCGCGCCCAAATGCGCCCCATCGGTCTCCAACTCCGGGACTTGTCTTGGGGCTGATCATTACTCTGGCCGCAGTGGTGGCCTACTCTGGCTACATCACCCGGCAAATTTCCGGCCTGCGGGAATTGCAGAACAACCTGGTGGACCGCAACCGCAAAGACTCTCTGCAACTGCTGCGCATTCAGAACGATCTCAACACCCTGGCGCTGGCCATGCGCGACATGCTGGATAACAACGAGCCTTATCCCCTGACTGCGTGGACGGCGCAATTCCAGCGGGTGCGGGCTGACTTGAACGACGCTTTGGCGAAAGAGGAGCAGGTCGCGGTTGCCGACCGCACTCCCGAACAGCGTCAGTATCTTAAAAACTCAATGGCCCAGTTCTGGGACGCGGTCGATCGCACCTTCGCGCTGGCGGCGAACGGCAAGCCGGGTGAGGCGCGAAGCCAGATCCAGCTTTCGTTGCAGGCGCGACAGGCTGCGTTGAGCACGGCGGTGGCGCGCCTGCTGGTGCAAAATAACGAAAGCGAGGAGCAGGCAGCTCTGCGCATCGCCCAGATTTACGACCGGGTGCAGCGCCAGGTCTATCTGTTTCTCACGCTCACTCTGGTGGCCATTCTGCTAACCGGACTGTATTCGATCCGCTCCAACCGGCAATTGTTTGCGCAGCTGGCCGCACTCTCCGCCCAGCGCAGCGAGCTGGCCCAGAAATTGATTTCGACGCAGGAGTCCACCTTACGGCACGTTTCCCGCGAGCTGCACGACGAGTTCGGCCAGATTCTGACCGCGGTCGGCGCCATGCTGTCCCGCGCGGGAAACCAGGTCCCGGAGGGTTCGCCGTTGCGCGCCGAGCTGCGCGAGGTGGCTGAGATCGCGCAGTCCACCCTGGACAAAGTGCGCAGTCTCTCCCAGGCGCTGCATCCCGTCATGCTGGACGAGACCGGCCTGGAGAGCACGCTGGACTGGTATTTGCCGGTGGTGGAACGGCAGGCGGGCATTCACATATCCTATGAGAAATCGGGTGCGGCCTATCCCGTGGACGGAAATGCTGCTATTCATGTATATCGCGTGGTGCAGGAAGCGCTGAACAACGTGACCCGGCATTCCGGGGCCCGGGAAGCCTGGGTACGTTTGCGCTATTTGCCCCGGAAGCTGGAGTTGGAAGTGGAGGATCACGGCAGCGGATTCTTGGCGCAGTCCGTGCAAAAGGGAATCGGGCTGGTGGCGATGCGGGAGCGGGCGCAACTGTTGGGGGGCGCCATTGAATTCATCCGGCCACAACCGAACGGCACGCTGGTTCGCTTGACCGTACCGCGAGAGAGTATGGGAGAAAAAGTGGGAGAAAAATTGGAGTCACATGCCGGATAAAATTTCTGTCCTCCTGGTGGATGATCACAGCCTGGTGCGGCGGGGGTTCCGGCGCATTCTGGAAGACGAACCCGACATCGAGGTGACGGGTGAAGCCGCTGATGGTGCGGAAGCCGTTCGCCTGGCGAGCGAACTCAAGCCCAACGTGGTGGTGATGGATTGCGCCATGCCGAATATGAACGGCCTGCTTGCCACCCGGAAGATTCTCGAGCAGCAGCCGCAGACCCTGGTGCTCATGCTCAGCATGCATCCCGAGGAAACCCTGGTGCGCCAGGCCCTGGATGCGGGCGCGCGGGGTTACGTTTTGAAAAATGCCGTGGACCTGGAACTGGGAGCGGCGATCCGCCGCGTGGTGGCCGGAGAAACCGTGCTGGACTCGCAGCTCAGTCGTCCTGAAACGCTCAAAGGCGACCGCGCCGACCATCTCACCCCGCGCGAACTTGAAATCCTGCAGATGATTGTCGAAGGCAAATCCAACAAAGAGATTGCCACGGTGCTCGATCTCAGCGCCAACACCGTGGCCGTGCATCGCGCCAACATCATGGACGCGCTGGGAATCCACAAGACCGCCGAACTGGTGGTTTATGCCATCCGCAACGGGCTGGTAAATCTTCCGTGAACCGGCGCCATTTTCTGTTGGGCATGGCCGGCCTGGCATCGGCTTCAGGCTTGCCGCTGGATGCGTTCGCGGCGCCCCCCGCTCCCGGGTTTCGTCTGGTCGATGCGACAGCCGGTGCCGGCATACAATTCCGCCACAACAGCGGCGCTTATGGCGGCAAGCTGCTTCCGGAAACCTTGGGCTCCGGCTGTGCTTTTCTGGATTACGACGGCGACGGCTGGCAGGACATTCTCCTGATCAACGGCATGGACTGGCCGGGGCACAAACGCGAACGCAGCACCCTGAAACTCTATCGCAACAACCGTAACGGCACGTTCTCCGATGTTACCCACAGAGCCGGCCTGGACATAGAGATGTACGGCATGGGTGTGGCG